>NZ_JBIRHU010000010.1:54266-278952 GCF_044328675.1 Streptomyces sp. NPDC017890 | reverse complement strand
GCGTTCGCGTTCCACGAGCAGGGGCAGCGGGTCGGAGGTGGTGACCAGCTCCCGCAGCGGGTGCCGGGCCAGCACCGCGTCCACCTCGGGCGTCAGCGCCGCCGCCAGCCGCGACGCGGCCGGGCGGGCCTCGTCCCGCAGCGCGTCGACGGCGGCGAGCAGCTCACGCCGGTCCTCGCCGTTCGGCACGTCCGCGGCGGCGCGCTCGTACAGTCGGGCGCCCTCCTCCAGGACCAGGCCGGTGTCCATGCCCGCCGGAATCTTGATCCGCGCGTGGTGCCGCCAGGTGGTGACCGGGTCGCCCCACGCCTGGACGGTGTACGACCACCGTCCGGGCTCGCCGGCGGTGACGGTGGCGCCCCAACGGTCGGTGCCCGGGGCCAGTTCCCGCATGGGGGTCCACGGGCCCGGCCGGCCCCGTGGATCTCTGAGGACGACATTGGCGGCGACCGCGTCGTGCCCCTCTCGGAACACGGTGGCCGATATCTCGAAGGACTCGCCGGTGACGGCCTTGGCGGGGCTGCGTCCCTGCCGGACCATCGGGCGGACGTCCAGGACGGGGATGCGTCCGACGACGGTGGTGCCGTCCGCGGGGGGTGCCGCGGGAGATGCCGTCGCGGACACCTCCGGGGACGCCGCCGGCGACATCGCGGGGGGTGCTGACGAGTGGTGCGTGGCGGGCATGACCGCTCCTGTCCGCGTCAACGTGGGTGGGCGGATGACTCTGGGGAGGTGGGTCCTGCGGGGGGTGCATGTGGGGCGTACCGCAGGAGCCTTCCCACACTCTTCGGGTGGGCAATCCGGCACTTTGTTAACTACTCACGCGTATGTCGACACACGCGACGACCCTGACCGGACACCTTCCCCGCCGGGAGATCGTCACGCCGGTGGTTATTAGCCCGTCCGGTGAGCCAGAACGACGCCGTTCAGGCCGAATCGGAGTTCTGAGGGCGAAGGCCCCGGTGAGGGACACATCACGCCGGTAACGTCGTCGGGGTGAAGGCGATTCGTCGACTGACCGTCCGTCCCGTTCTCCCCGACCCCCTCGGGCCGCTCAGCGATCTGGCCCGGAATCTGCGCTGGTCCTGGCATCCGGAGACCCGCGACCTCTTCCAGTCCGTCGACCCCGAGTGCTGGACCGCGTCCGGCTGCGACCCGGTACGGCTGCTCGGCACCGTCCGGCCCGCACGCCTCGCGGAGCTGGCCGAGGACCGGCGCTTCCTGCGCCGGCTGACCGCGGTGGCCGACGACCTCGACCACTACATGACCGGCGACCGCTGGTACCAGGCCCAGCCCGGCCGACTCCCCGCCGCCGTCGCCTACTTCTCGCCCGAGTTCGGCATCACCGCCGCCCTGCCCCAGTACTCCGGCGGCCTCGGCATCCTGGCCGGCGACCATCTGAAGGCGGCCAGCGACCTGGGCGTGCCGCTCATCGGCGTCGGCCTGCTCTACCGGCACGGCTACTTCCGCCAGTCCCTGACCCGGGACGGCTGGCAGCAGGAGCACTACCCCGTCCTCGACCCCCACGAGCTGCCCCTCGCCCTCCTCGAGGAGACCGACGGCACCCCCGCCCACGTCGCCCTGGCCCTGCCCGGCGGCCGGGAACTGCGCGCCCGTGTCTGGCTGGCGCAGGTCGGCCGGGTGCCGCTGCTGATGCTGGACTCCGATGTCGAGGAGAACGACGTCGGCGAACGCGGTGTCACCGACCGGCTCTACGGCGGCGGCAGCGAACACCGGCTCCTCCAGGAGATGCTGCTGGGCATAGGAGGTGTCCGGGCGGTACGGACGTACTGCCGGCTCACCGGCCACGCCGCACCGGAGGTCTTCCACACCAACGAGGGCCACGCCGGCTTCCTCGGCCTGGAGCGCATCTCCGAACTCTGCGACGAGGGGCTGGAATTCGGCCCCGCGCTGGAGGCGGTCCGGGCCGGCACCGTCTTCACCACCCACACCCCCGTCCCGGCCGGCATCGACCGCTTCGACCGCGAACTGGTCGCCCGCCACTTCGGCCCCGACACCGAGCTGCCCCGCATCGACGTCGAACGCGTCCTGAGGCTCGGCATGGAGACCTACCCCGGTGGCGAGCCCAGCCTGTTCAACATGGCCGTGATGGGGCTGCGCCTGGCCCAGCGCGCCAACGGCGTCTCCCTGTTGCACGGCGGGGTCAGCCGGGAGATGTTCTCCGGACTCTGGCCCGGATTCGACGCCGACGAGGTGCCGATCACGTCCGTCACCAACGGCGTGCACGCTCCGACCTGGGTCGCCCCGGAGGTGTTCCGGCTCGGCGCCCGGCAGATCGGCGTCCAGCGGACCGAGGACGCGCTGACCGTCGGCGGCTCGGACCGCTGGGACTCGGTCGCCGACATCCCCGACCAGGACATCTGGGAGCTGCGCCGCACCCTGCGCGAGCAGCTCGTCACCGAGGTGCGGCAACGGCTGCGCGCCTCCTGGCGGCAACGCGGCGCGGGGACGGCCGAGCTGGGCTGGATCGACGACGTCCTCGACCCGGACGTGCTCACCATCGGCTTCGCGCGGCGCGTCCCGTCGTACAAGCGGCTGACGCTGATGCTCCGTGACCGCGACCGCCTGATGGATCTCCTGCTGCACCCCGAGCGGCCCGTCCAGATCGTCGTCGCGGGCAAGGCGCACCCGGCGGACGACGGCGGCAAGCGGCTGGTGCAGGAGCTGGTGCGCTTCGCGGACGACCCGCGGGTGCGGCACCGGATCGTGTTCCTGCCGGACTACGGCATGGGCATGGCGCAGAAGCTCTACCCGGGCTGCGACATCTGGCTGAACAACCCCCTGCGGCCCCTGGAGGCGTGCGGGACCAGCGGCATGAAGGCGGCGCTCAACGGCTGCCTCAACCTGTCGGTCCTCGACGGCTGGTGGGACGAGTGGTTCCAGCCGGACTTCGGGTGGGCGATCCCCACCGCCGACGGCGCGGGAACCGACCCGGACCGGCGCGACGCCATAGAGGCCAACGCCCTCTACGACCTGCTGGAGCAGCGGATCACCCCCCGCTTCTACGAGCGGGGCGCGAGCGACCTGCCCGACCGGTGGATCGAGATGGTCCGCCGGACCCTGAGCTTGCTCGGGCCGAAGGTGCTGGCCGGCCGCATGGTCCGCGAGTACGTCGAGCGGCTCTACGCACCGGCGGCCGAGGCGCACCGCGCGATGGACCCGGACACCGCCCGTGCGCTGGCCGAGTGGAAGGCCCGGGTACGGGCGGCCTGGCCCGGGGTGAGCGTCGACCACGTGGAGACGTCCGCCGCCACCGCCACCGCGGAGCTGGGCTCGACGCTCGGGCTGCGGGTGCGGGTCGGCCTCGGCGACCTCGCCCCCGACGACGTCGAGGTGCAGGCGGTCTCCGGCCGGGTGGACTCCGAGGACCGGATCACCGACGCGACGACCGTGCCGCTGAAACCGGTGGGCGGTCCCGACCTGGAGGGCCGCTGGCTGTACGAGGGCCCGTTGGCCCTGGACCGCACCGGCCCCTTCGGTTACACGGTCCGCGTCCTGCCCGCGCACCGGCTGCTGGCCTCCGGCGCGGAGGCGGGGCTGGTCGCGGTGCCGTCGGACGAGCTGGCCCAGGCGGCGGGGCTGCTGATGCGGTGAGCACCCGGGGCGGCGGGGAGCGGGCTCAGCGGGACGGACTCAGCGGGACGGGCTCATCGGGACGGGTTCAGTCCTCCCCCTCGCCGCCGCTGAGCCGCCGAAGGACGGTGCCGCAGCGGCGGGCGTAGGCGTGCTGGAAGGCACGGGCTGCCGGGCCGCCGGCCTTGGCGTACCACTTGGCGGGGCGGCTGAAGGCGGTCACGGTCAGCCAGACCGTGCCGTCGCCCGTCCGGTCGACCACGAAGGCCTCCTCGCCGGACTCCGGGTGGCCGGGCAGCGTGCCGTAGGCCCAGCCGGCCCGGCGGGGTTCGTCCAGGGTCCAGACGATCCGGCAGGGCGCCTTGATCATCCCGGCGAGGGTGACGGTGACGTCGACGCCGGGCGCGGCACGCTCCGCGCTCGCGTCGATGCCGACGCCCATCTCCCGGTGCATCTCCCAGGTCAGCACGGCCTCCACCGCGCGCCGGAACACCGGTTCGCCCTCTCCGAGGCGGGTGCGTACGTGCATGGGGCGGAAGCCGGGCGGGCAGTGACCCTGCTCGCGGGTGGCGCCGACGTCGTCGTACGTGAAGGACATGGGCACAAGCGTAGGGCGGCCCCCTGGAATCGTCGGTTCCAGGGGGCCGCCGTCAGGCCGTCAGGCCGTCACCGCGATGGGGCCCGCGGGCCTACGGGAAGGTGAGCCTGAAGGAGCTGATGTGCCCGGTGTCCCGGGACGCCACGTCCTGTACGCGCAGCTTCCAGGTGCCGTTGGCGGTCTCGGAGGCGGCGTTGACCGTGTACGTCTGGTTCACGTTGTCCGCCGAGTCCGAGGAACTGGAGTTCTTCAGACGGTACGCGGTCCCGTCCGGGGCCAGCAGGTCGACCACCAGGTCACCGCGCCAGGTGTGCACGATGTCGACCGTGGCCTGGAGGTTCGCCGGCGCGTTGCCGGCCCGCCCGGTCACGCTGACCGACGAGGTGACCGCCGCGCCGTTGTCCGGGATCGCCACGTCGGCGGTGTTCTCGAAGGAGGTGCCGCCGCCGCCACCGCCGCCCGGGCGCGCGCCGACGTTGATGCCCGCCCACGCGTGCTGCACCGCCGTGTACTCGGCGCTGTCGGTGCCGTACAGCTCACCGGCCGCCGCGAGGGTGCCGGTGCGGGCGCCCGCGTAGTTGGTCGTCGACGTGAACTTCGTGGTCAGCGCGCGGAACCAGATCTTCTCCGCCTTGGCGCGGCCGATGCCGGTGACCGGGAGGCCGTCCGAGGTGGGCGAGTCGTAGCTGACACCGTTGATGGTCTTGGTGCCGCTGCCCTCGCTCAGCAGGTAGAAGAAGTGGTTGGCCGGGCCGGACGAGTAGTGGACGTCGACGCCGCCGATACCGGAGTACCAGTAGTCCTTCGAGGCGCCGTCCCTGCTGGGTTTGTCCATGTAGCGCAGCGGTGTGCCGTCGCCGTTGATGTCGATCTCCTCGCCGATGAGGTAGTCACCGACGTCGGAGGAGTTGTTCGCGTAGAACTCGACGGCCGCGCCGAAGATGTCGGAGGTGGCCTCGTTCAGCCCGCCGGACTCGCCGCTGTAGTTGAGCCCCGCGGTGTTGGAGGTGAGGCCGTGCGTCATCTCGTGCGCGGCCACGTCGATGGACGTCAGCGGGTTGGCGTTGCCCGAGCCGTCGCCGTACGTCATGCAGAAGCAGCCGTCCGACCAGAAGGCGTTGACGTAGTTGTTGCCGTAGTGGACCCGGGAGTAGGCACCCACGCCGTCACCGCGGATGCCGGAGCGGCCCTGGACGTTCTTGTAGTAGTCCCAGGTCAGCGCGGCCCCGTAGTGGGCGTCGGCGGCGGCCGTCTCGGTGTTGGACGCGCTGCCGTTGCCCCAGACGTCGTCGGAGCCGGAGAACAGCGTGCCGGTGCCGGAGGTGCCCCGGTTGAGGTTGTACGTCCTGTGGTTGCCGCGCGTGGTGTCGGTCAGCGTGTACGACGAACCGGACTGCGCGGTGCCCAGCGTCACCGTGCCGCTGTACAGGGTGTTGCCGGTGCCGTTGTGGACCGCCTGGTACTCGTGGAGCTTGGCGCCGGTGGCGGCGTCGGTGACGACGTGCAGTTCGTTCGGGGTGCCGTCCTTCTGGAGGCCGCCCACGACCGTCTCGTACGCCAGGACCGGGGTGCCGTTCGCCGCCCAGATCACCTTGCGCGGGGCGCGGTCGGCGTCCGGTGCCTCGGCACCGGCGGCCTTCGCTGCGGACACGGCCTGCGTCTCGGCCTTCGCGGCGGAGATCTTCGGCGTGACGGTGGCCGGCTCGATCGCCTTCTGGGTGGCCTTCACGACCCGCTCGGTCTTCCCGCCGTCGGTGGTGACGACGAGGTCGCCGCCGAGGACGGGCAGTCCGTCGTAGGTGCGTTCGTAGCGGGTGTGCACGGTGCCGTCGCGGTCCTTGAGGACGTCGCGGACGACCAGCTTCTCCTTGGCGCCCAGGCCCAGTCGGCCGGCGGTTGCGGCCTTGGCCGCGTCGGCGTCGCGTATCAGCTCGGCGCGCTGGGCGGGGGTGAGTTTCACGGACTCGGCGCCCGGAGCGGAGGCCGGGCCGGGCGCGGCGGTGGCGGCGCCGGACTGGACCGCCGTGGCGATCAGCGCGGCGACACCGGCCAGGGCGACGGCGGCGGCGCGGCGGTGGGTGGTGCGGGACGCGGTGTGGGAGGTGCGTCTGTGGGGAGTGCTGCTGCTCAACACTGACTCCTTCTGCGTGGCCGCGGGTCGCGCGGCCAGGGGAGACCGGTCGGCGGGTGGGCCGGCCGGGCGGTACTGATTCGGTACGCAGAAACCACGTGCTAGGAGCTGGCCGCGGCACAGCGCTGGTGGGCGACGCTGTGGGGGCGCTGTGGAGCGGCCGTGGGAAGAGTGGCAGGAGATCGCGCCTTCTGTCAGGAGCGCGTCAGGAAGTTGGCCGGAAATCGTTCGTTGTCCGGGCGTTCACGTTCGATATACGGAGGTGCCGCTCGGGTGTGGTGGACCCCGGCCTCGACAGCCGGCCGGCCGCGGCCTCGGAGATCCGCGGTCAGCCGGGGGTGCCCAGGCCGTCCTGACCGAGTGCCGCCCGGATCCGGCCGAGCCACTCCGTGCCCAGCCGGTGCCCGTCCGGGAACTGGTCGTCCCGGTCCCAGCGCCACGCGGTGATCATCGCCAGCACGAGGAGCCGGCACTCGCGCAGCAGGTCCTGATCGGCGCCCGGGTAGTGCTCCCCGACTTCTTCGGGTGCGTGGGCGAGGTCGAACTCGACGGGCCCACGGCAACACGTCTCGAGGTCGATGAACAGCGGCCCGTTCTCCGTGGTGAGCAGGTTTCCCGGGTGCGGCTCGCCGTGCAGCAGCTGCTCGGCGCCGCCGCGCTCGCCGATCACCCGCCCCAGGCCACGCAGCGTGCCGCCGAGCAGTTCCCGGTCCGCGTCGGCGAGCGCCGGCGTGCGGTCGCGGTCCGCCACGAGCCGCCGCGCCTGCTCGACCCGGTCCGTGAAGCGCGGCGTCGGGACGTCGAGCCCGCGCATGCCGGCGTGCAGCCGCGCGAGCGCGTCGGCGTAGTCGGCCGGTGGGACCTCCCGGGGTGCCACGGGCGCGCAGTAGGTCCACAGCGTGACCACGAAGCCGTCGCGCTCATGGACGCGTGGCTCCACCCGAGGGTCGAGAGCGGCCACCGGGCACCCGGCCGCCGCGAGCCGCTGAGCAAGCTCGAGTTCGAACCGCGCGACCTGCTGCGCCACGGGTGCCACCCGGGCCAGGACGTCACAGGGCAGCAGGCGCAGAGTGAGCTTGTTCGAGTCATGGAGCACGATCGCGTCGTCGGCCGGCAGGCCGAGTGACGAGACGATCGCCATGGCCGCGGCCACCGCACGCGAGACCTCCGACGCCTGCATCGTCGCCCGGCCCCTCTCCCTTGAGCGCTTACGGATCTTCCAGCGGTGCGACCAGCGCACAGTACCGCGGTGTTGCCGACCGCCCGCTCAGTCGGCCATCGGACCCGGCTCCCCGTGCCAGGACCCCCACAGTGCCGCGTACGCCCCGCCGGCCGCCACCAGCTCGTCGTGCGTGCCGAGTTCGGTGAGCCGGCCGTCCTCCATCACGGCCACCCGGTCGGCGTCGTGCGCGGTGTGCAGGCGGTGGGCGATGGCGATGACCGTACGGCCCTCCAGCACGGCGGCCAGGGCGCGCTCGGTGTGCCGGGCCGTCGTCGGGTCCAGCAGGGCGGTGGCCTCGTCCAGGATCAGCGTGTGCGGGTCGGCCAGCACCACGCGGGCCAGGGCGAGCTGCTGGGCCTGCGAGCCGTCCGTGCGGTGACCGCCGGTGCCCAGCTCGGCTCCGAGGCCGTCGGGCAGTTCCCGCACCCACCGCTCGGCGCCCACGGTGGCCAGGGCCGACCACAACCGCTCGTCCGCGGCCGCCGGTTCGGCGATGAGGAGATTGTCGCGGACCGTACCGAGGAAGACGTGGTGCTCCTGGGTGACGAGCACGACCTGGCGGCGCAGCCGCTCCGGCCCCAGGGCGGCCACCGGTACCCCGCCCACCGTCACCGAACCCTCGGTCGGCGCGTCCACGCCCGCCAGCAACCGGCTCAGCGTGGTCTTCCCGGCCCCGGACGGCCCCACCACCGCCAGCCGTTCCCCCGGCCGCACGGTCAGGTCCACACCGCGCAGCACCTCACCGCCCCGGTCGTAGGCGTACCGCACCCCGGACACGTCGATCCGGTCGTCCGCCGGCACCGGCGAGTCGTCGGTCCTCGCCTGCGGAGCACGTGCCAGCCCCTCCACCCGGGCGAAGGAGGCGCCGCCCGACTGGAGCTGCTCGATCCGCATCAGCACCTCGTCGAGCGGCCCGGCCAGCTGCTGGAGGTACACGGCACACGACACCACCGCCCCCAGGCTCACCGACCCGTGTGTGTGCAGGACACCGCCGATCAGCAGGACGCCCGCCACGGGGACCACGTACGAGATCTCCACCGCCGGGAAGAAGACGCTGCGCAGGTACAGCGTGTGGAATCGGGTGCGCCTCGACTCCTCCAGTGCCCGCCCGTTCACCGTGACGCGCCGGCCGGCCAGCCGGAACGCCTCCACCGTGCGGGCCCCGGCCACCGTCGCCGTCAGGCTCTCGGCGACCTCCGAGGTGGCCGCGCCCTCGGCGAGGTAGCCGGCCCGCGCCCGGCGCAGATACCAGCGCAGCGCGAACCAGACCGGCGTCAGCCCCAGCACGCCGACCAGCCCGAGCAGCGGGTCGAGCACGAACACCGCGGCGGCCAGGAACAGGGCCTGCACGGAGTTGACCAACAGCTCCGGCCCCGCGTCGCGCAGCGTCGTGCCGACCGCGGTCACGTCGGCGGTGCCGCGCGTCGTCAGGTCCCCGGTGCCCGCACGCTCCACGACCGAGGCGGGCAGGGACAGCGCCCGGTCCACGAACCGCTCCCGCACCCGGGCGAGCGTCCGCTCCCCGAAGCGGTGCCCCACGTAACGCGCCCAGCGGGCCAGCAGCAACTGGGCCAGCGAGCAGAGCAGGATGGCGAGCGCCATCCGGTCCACGGCGTTGACACCGCCCCCGGCACGCACCTCGTCGACGATCCGGCCCAGCAGCCACGGGCCCGCGAGCCCGGCGAGTGCGGCCAGCGCGTTGAGGCCGAGGACGACCGCGAAGGCGCGCCGGTCGGCGCGCACGAGGTGGGCCGCCGCGCGGCGGATGTCGGCGCGCTCGGCGACGGGGAGTTGTCCTCCGGACGTCATCGGACCTCCTCGTCGTCCCGGGAGACCAGTGCCCGGTACCCCGGCTCGCCGGCCAGGAGTTCGCGGTGGGTGCCGGTGGCGACGACCTTGCCGTCGACCAGGTGGTGCACGACGTCCGCCCGGTCGAGCAGGAGGGGAGAGGTGCAGGCCACCACGGTCGTACGGCCCTCGCGGGCGTCCCGCAGGCGGTGCGCGACGGTGGCCTCGGTGTGGGCGTCCAGCGCGGAGGTCGGCTCGACGGCGAGCAGGACCTCGGGGTCGGTGAGCAGGGCCCGGGCCAGTCGGACGCGTTGGCGCTGGCCGCCGGAGAGGGTGCGGCCCTGGGCCGCGACCGGGGTTTCGATGCCGTCGGGAAGGGACTGGACGATGTCTTCCGCTGCGGCGCAATGGATGGCGTGAGTGACGGATGCGTGAGGGGGTGCCCCGGTATGCCGTCGCGCGGTCGCCGGTTCGGTGTGGCCGGTCGCGCCCACGCGGCGGAGCCGCACGTCGATACCGCCCGCGCCCCCGGCCGGCGTCTCCTGGGCGCCTATGACCTCGCGCAGGGTGCCCGCGAAGAGGTCGGCCTCCGCATCAGCGACGAGGATGCGGGACCGGATCTGGGCGAGGGGCACCTCGGACAGCCGGACTCCTCCCCAGGTCACCTCGGAGGGGGCGTACCGGCCCAGCCGGTCGACCAGCTCGGCGGCGTCCGCGGGCCGGGCGCCGGCCAGGGCGGTCAGACGGCCCGGCTGGATGCGGGCGCCGGAAGCCGGGTCGTACAGCACCGCGGGCTCGGCGGGGGCGTCGCGGGTGCCGGTGTCCGGCTCGGGCTCCAGGCGCAGGAACGCCACCACCCGGCGGGCGGCCACCACGCCCCGGCTGAGCTGGTGACCCATCTCGATCAGGAACGCCACCGGCCAGCCCAGCGCCACCACGTAGCCGTACACCGACACCAGCTCGCCCACGCTGATCTGCCCCCGCACGGCCAGCCGTGCGCCCAGCCAGGTCACCAGCGCCAGGAACAGCATCGGCAGGCCCACCCCCAGGGCCTGGATCCAGCTGGTCACGGCCCCGACCCGGTAGCCCTGCTCGCGCAGCCGCCCCGAGTCCCGGCGGAAGGCGTCCGCGACCAGGCCCTTGCCGCCCAGGCCGTTCAGCACCCGCAGCCCGCCCGCGAGGTCGCCGATCCGCGCGGTCAGCACGGACTGCCGCTCCCGGTACTCGGTCTCCCTGCCCTGCAACCGCCCCATGAGCGGCCCGAGCACCACGCCGAGCAGCGGCACCCCGAGCAGCACCACCAGGGCGAGCCGCGTCGACACCGACAGCAGCAGCCCGCCGACGGCCGCGTAGGCGACGACCGCTCCGACGCCGGGCCCCACGGCCGTCAGGGAGGTGCTGATGGTCTGCACGTCGCCCACCCCGATGGTGACGACCTCCCCGGCGCCCACCTGCCGGCGCAGCGACGCGCCGAGCCGCGTGGCGTGCCCGACGACCACCTTGACCGTGCGGAAGTTGGCGTCCATCCGCACCCGCGTCATCGTGCGGTGCCGCATGACGCCCAGCCAGGCGTTGCACGCCCCGACGGCGACCAGCGCACCCGTCCAGCCCGCCAGGGCGCCCATGTCACCGGGCGTCAGGCCGTGGTCGATCGCCCGCGCCATCAGATACGGCGTCGCCGCCAGCAGCACCATCCAGACACTGGCCAGCACCGCCCCCGCCAGACAGCGCGACCACTGCCGGCCGACCAGCCAGCCCAGGTAGCGCCATCCGCCACGGCGGTCGGGCGTGCCGGGATCCTCGTACGCGTCGATCATCGCCACTCCCCCCCGAAGACCCGCCCTCACGCCAGACTGTCCCGCCACGCCCGGTGCAGGTCTGCGAACCGGCCCTGCCCGGCGATCAGTTCGGCCGGCGCGCCGTCCTCCACGATCCGGCCGTGCTCCATCACCAGCACCCGGTCGGCGATCTCCACGGTGGAGAGCCGGTGCGCGATCACGACCGCCGTACGGCCCTTCAGCACCGTCGCCATGGCCCGCTGCACCGCCCGCTCACCGGGGACGTCCAGCGAGCTGGTCGCCTCGTCCAGGATCAGCACCGCCGGATCCGCGAGCAACGCGCGCGCGAACGCCACGAGCTGCCGCTGCCCGGCGGAGATCCGGCCGCCCCGCTTGCGGACGTCGGTGTCGTAGCCGTCGGGCAGCGCGGCGATGAAGTCGTGGGCGCCGATCGCCTTCGCGGCGCCCTCGATCTCCTCCCGCGTCGCCTCCGGACGGCCGATGGCGATGTTCTCGGCGACCGTGCCGGAGAACAGGAACGCCTCCTGCGTCACCATCACCACCCCGCGCCGCAGTTCGGGCACGGCCAGGTCGCGCAGGTCGGTGCCGTCCAGCAGGACCCGGCCGTCGGAGGCGTCGTAGAACCGGGCGAGCAGCTTGGCCAGCGTCGACTTGCCCGCGCCCGTCGAGCCGACCACGGCGACGGTCTGCCCGGCCGGGATCGTCAGGTCGAAGCGGGGCAGCACCTCGCCGCCGGTGCGGTAGCCGAAGCGGACCCCGTCGAAGACGACCTCGCGCCCGGGGTGCTCGGACGCCGGCGGCGGCAGCTCCTTCGGCGCGGACGGTTCGGGCACGGACGGCGTCTGGGCCAGCAGCCCGGCGATCTTCTCCAGCGAGGCCGCCGCCGACTGGTAGGAGTTCAGGAACATGCCGAGCCGGTCGATCGGGTCGTACAGCCGGCGCAGATAGAGCACCGCCGCCGCGAGCACGCCGAGCGCCAGCGTGCTGTCCGCGACCCGGTAGGCGCCCCACAGCACGATCCCGGCGACGGCCGTGTTGGCGACGAGCCGCGATCCGACGACGTAACGGGCCATCTCCAGCAGCGCGTCACCGTTCGTCCGCTCGTGGTGCCGGTTGAGTACGGCGAAGCCGGCGTCGTTGGCGGCCTCGCGGCGGAAGGCGCGCACCGGCCGGATGCCGTTCATCGTCTCCACGAACTTCACGATCACCGCCGCGATCGCCGTGGACCGCTGCCGGTACACCCGCCCCGCCCGCCGCTGGTACAGCCGCACCAGCCCGTACAGCGGCACGAACGACGCCACCGCGACCGCGCCGAGCCCCAGGTCCAGCCAGAGCAGCAGCGCCGCGATGTAGACGAAGGAGAGGATGACCGTCACCAGCTCCTGCAGGCCCTCGTCGAGCAGTTCGCGCAACGACTCCACGTCCGTGGTGGAGCGGGAGATGAGCCGGCCCGAGGTGTAGCGCTCGTGGAAGTCGACGCTCAGCGCCTGGGCGTGGCGGAAGATCCGGCCGCGCAGGTCCAGCAGCACGTCCTGGCTGACGCGGGCCGCGGCGGCGATGAACGCGTACTGCAGCCCGCCCGCGCCCAGCGAGCAGAGCAGATAGCCGGCGCCCACCGCGACGAGCGGACCGTGGTCGTCGTCCCTCAGGGCCGGCACGGCGTGGTCGATGGCGTACGCCACCAGCAGCGGGCCCGCCTGAACCGCCGCCTGCTGGAGCAGCAGGAGGAACGTGGTGAGGGCGACGCGGGCCTTCATCGGCGCCAGCAGGGAGCGCAGCAGGGCGCCGGTCGCGCCCGGCGGGCTGGGCAGGACGTCCCGGTCGAAGAGGTCGTCGGCCGCGCGGTCGGCCTCCCCGGCCGCCGGGTCCCCGTCCTCCGGTTGCTCCCTGTCCGGCGCGGTGGCCGTGGGCGCGCTCATCGGCCGTCCCCTTCCTGCGGGTCCTCGGATTCCCCGTGTCCGCCGTGCCCGGACATCAGACGGGCGTACTCGGCGTTGGTGCGCAGCAGTTCCTGGTGGGTGCCGACGGCGGCGACGCGGCCGCCCGAGAGCAGCGCCACGCGGTCGGCCAGCAGGACCGTGGAGGGGCGGTGCGCCACGATCAGCGCGGTCGTGTCCGCGAGGACCCGCCGCAGCGCGGCCTCCACGGCGGCCTCGGTGTGCACGTCCAGCGCGGACAGCGGGTCGTCCAGGACGAGAAACCTCGGCCGGCCGACCACCGCACGGGCGAGCGCCAGGCGCTGCCGCTGGCCGCCGGACAGGGTGAGGCCCTGCTCGCCGACCTGGGTGCCGGTGCCCTGGGGGAGGTCGTGCGCGAAGTCGGCCTGCGCGACGGCGAGCGCCCGCCCCAGCTCCTCGTCACCGGCGCCTTCACCGGCCCCCATCAGCACGTTCTCGCCGACGGTCGCCGAGAAGAGCGTGGGCTCCTCGAAGGCCACGGCGACCATGGAGCGCAGCTCCTCACGGGGCAGGGCGGTGATGTCCTCGCCGTCCAGCGTGATCCGTCCGGAGGTCACTTCGTGCAGGCGGGGGACGAGCGCGGTGAGCGTGGTCTTGCCGCTCCCGGTGGCCCCGACCAGGGCCATCGACTCGCCGGGGCGGATGTGCAGGTCGACGCGGTCGAGGAGGGGCGGGGAGTCGGGAGGCGCGTCGGGATACCGGAAGCGGACCTTCTCGAACCGCAGGCCGTCGCCGCGACGGGCGCCGGTGTCGGTGCCGGCACCCGCGCCGGTGTCGGTGCCGGCACCCGTGCCCGCACCCGCACCCGCACCCGCACCCGCACCGGCCCCGGAACGGGACGGCGCGGCCACGCCGGTCTCGACCTCCGCGTCCATCACCTCGAAGTACCGGTCCGTGGCCGTGGCCGCCTCCTGACTCATCGCCAGCAGGAAGCCGATCGACTCGACGGGCCACCGCAGCGCCAGCGCCGTGGAGAGGAACGCCACCAGCGTCCCCGCCGACAGCGACCCGTCCGCCACCTGCACCGTGCCCACGACCAGGGCCGCCCCGATCGCCAGCTCCGGCAGCGTCACGATGACCGCCCAGATGGCCGCCAGCAGGCGCGCCTTGCGCAGTTCCGTCCCCCGCAGCGTGTGCGACAGCTCGTGGAAGGCCCGTGCCTGACTGCGGTGCCGGCCGAACCCCTTGATGATCCGGACACCGAGGACGCTCTCCTCGACCACGGTCGTCAGATCACCGACCTGGTCCTGCGCGCGCCGCGCCACCGCCGAGTACTTCTTCTCGAAGATCACGCAGGTGATCACCACGGGGACGGCGGGCCCGAGGATGACCAGCCCCAGCGTCCAGTCCTGCACCAGCATGATGCCCACGCCGACGAGGATCGTCACGCCGTTGACCAGCAGGAACGTCAACGGGAAGGCGAGGAACATGCGCAGCAGCATCAGGTCCGTCGTCCCGCGCGACAGCAGTTGCCCCGAGGGCCACCGGTCGTGGAAGGCCACCGGCAGCCGCTGCAGGTGCCCGTACAGATCCGCCCGCATCCCCGCCTCGACGCCGGCCAGCGGCCGGGCCACCAGCCACCGCCGCAGCCCGAACAGCAGCGCCTCCGCCAGTCCGAGCAGCAGCAGGTACAGCGCGCCGAGCCACACGCCGGCCGGATCGCGGTCGGCGACCGGCCCGTCCACCATCCACTTCAGGACGAGCGGGATCACCAGCCCCACGCACGAGGCGAGGATCCCCACGAACGCGGCGGTCCCCAACCGCGCCCGCACGGGCCGCACATAGGGCCACAGCCGCAGCAGGGCGCGTACGGTGGAACGGTCCCCGGCGGGGTCAGGCGCGGCGTCCGGAGCGGGGTCCTTGGTAGGTACAGGTGTCGTGGGCATCAGCAGCGAGCCTACGGTTCGCCACTGACACTGCCCACCGGGTTTTCGAGCTCACCGGGGTCGTACGGGCGCATCAGCCGATCGGCTGATGCGCCTTCGAGCGCGTCGGCCGATGTGCCGCACGCCCGTACCCCGACAGGCTGGCGCCATGCCCGTCATCGAAGTCACCGACCTGCGCAAGTCCTACGGCGGCCGACCCGCCGTCGACGGCGTGTCCTTCGCCGTCGAGGAGGGCGAGATCTTCGGCATCCTCGGCCCGAACGGCGCCGGCAAGACCACCACCGTCGAGTGCGTGGGCGGCCTGCGCGTACCCGACGCGGGCCGCGTCCGCGTCACCGGCCTCGACCCCGTCGCCGACCACGAGAAGGTCACCCGGGTCCTCGGCGCCCAGCTCCAGCAGAGCGAACTCCAGCCCAAACTCACCGTCCGCGAGGGCTTGGAGCTGTACGCCGCCTTCTACCCGAAGCCGGTCGACTGGCGCCCGCTCGCCGAACGCCTCGGCCTGACCCCGAAGCTGGACTCCCGGTTCGGCAAGCTCTCCGGCGGCCAGAAGCAGCGCCTGTCCATCGCGCTCGCCCTGATCGGCGACCCGCGGATCGTGGTGCTGGACGAGCTGACCACCGGCCTCGACCCGCGAGCCCGGCGCGACACCTGGCAGCTCATCGAGGACATCCGCGCGGGCGGCGTCACCGTCCTGCTGGTCACCCACTTCATGGAGGAGGCGCAGCGCCTCTGCGACCGCATCGCGGTGATCGACAAGGGCCGGGTCGCCGCCCTGGACACCCCGGCCGGGCTGATCCGCCGGTCGGCGGGCGCCACCGTCATCAGCTTCACGCCGTCCGCCCCGCTGGACGACGACGACCTCAGCGCGCTGCCGGGGCTCGCCTCGGTCCAGCACAATGACGGCCGCGTGACCCTGTCCGGCACCGACGAGACGGTCAACGCCGTCGTCACCCTCCTCGCCCGCACCCGCGTCACCGCCCACCAGCTGCGCGTCACCGACGCCACGCTGGACGACGCGTTCCTGGACCTCACGGAGGCCACGGCATGAAGACCGACGTCCTCAACACCGCCGTACTGAAGACGGAGATCCGCCTCTTCGGGCGGGAACCGGGCAGCGTCTTCTGGATCGTGCTCTTCCCCACGCTGCTCCTGGCCATCATGGGCTCCGTCCCGTCCTTCCGCGAGAGTGACCCGAACCTCGGCGGCCTGCGACCGGTCGACGCCTACGTGCCGGTGACCGTCCTCCTCGGACTGATCGTCGGCGGGCTCCAGGGCATGCCGCCCACGATCGCCGGCTACCGGGAGAACGGCATCCTGCGCCGGATGTCGACCACGCCGGTACGTCCCGCCGCCCTGCTGACCGCGCAGATGCTGGTGGTCGGCGCCGGCGCGCTGCTCTCGGCCCTGGCCGCCCTCGCGGTCGGCCGGCTCGCCTTCGACGTGACGCTGCCGCGGCAGCCGCTCGGCTACCTCGTCGCTCTGCTGCTCGCCCTGTTCGCCTCCTTCGCCCTGGGGGCCCTGCTCTCCGCCCTGTCCCGCACGACCAAGATCGCCACCGCCGTCGGGTCGGCCGCGCTCTTCCCCGCCATGTTCTGCGCCGGCGTGTGGCTGCCGGTGGAGGCCATGCCCGACGTGCTGGGCGACATCGTCGGCTGGACCCCGTTCGGCGCGGCCGCGCAGGCCCTGAACGACGCGGCCGCGGGCGACTGGCCGGGCTGGACCCACCTCGCTGTCCTGGCGGCCTGGACCGTGCTGCTCACGGCGGCGGCCTCGCGCTGGTTCCGCTGGGAGTGAGTACGGGGAGTGAGTACAGGGACCGGGCGAGCGGGCATGGCGGACAATGACGCCATGACGGAGACGACGGCGCTCGACGACCGGTGGGCGTTGTTCGAACGCTGGGGCCCGTACGGCCTGCTGGTCCTGAGCACCCTGATCGCCTGGGCGACCGCCGACGCGCTCGGCATGACCACGGCCGAGCGCTGGGCGTGCGGCGCCCTGATCGGCGCGGCCGTCGTCCTGCACCTGTGCTGGAGCAGGATGGCCCGCACCCGTCCCGGCCCGTCCACCGCGGGTGTCTGGCACTACGCGATCCGCTGGGCGATCGGGTTCGCGCTCACCTGGGTGAACCCGCTGTTCGCCTTCTACGCCGTCATCGGCTACTTCAGCGTCGAGAGCCTGCTCCCCCTCCGCCTGCGCAAGGCCGGGCTGTTCGCCACCGCCGTGACGCTGGCGGGCTCGCAGTCGGGCGGGCTGCCGCCGGGCGGGCGGCTGGAATGGGTGCTCTTCGGCGCCATCCTGGTGGCCAACGCCATGCTGGTGTTCCTCTTCGGTCACTTCGCCGAACTGGAGGAGGCCCGCTCCCAGGCCCGTGTCGAGACCATCGCCGAACTGGAGCGCACCAACACCGCCCTGCAGCAGGCCCTCGACGAGAACGCCGCCCTGCACGCCCAACTCCTCGTCCAGGCCCGGGAGGCCGGGGTCGCCGACGAGCGCCGTCGGCTGGCCGCGGAGATCCACGACACCCTCGCCCAGGGCCTGACCGGCATCATCGCCCAGCTCCAGGTCGTGGCGGCCACCCCCGACCAGGACCTCGGCCGCGCGCACATGGACCGCGCCCTCGCCCTGGCCCGCCACAGCCTCGGCGAGGCCCGCCGCTCCGTGCACAACCTCTCCCCGGTCGCCCTCGCCGACGACGGACTGCCGGACGCCCTGAAGAAGACGGTGACGGAGTGGGGCGAACGCGCGGAGATCCAGGCCGCCTTCACCGTCACCGGCACCACCGAGCCGCTCCACGACGAGGTGGCGGCCACCCTCCTGCGCATCGCCCAGGAGGCCCTGTCCAACACCGCCCGGCACGCCGCCGCCGGCCGGGTCGGCGTCACCCTCTCCTACATGGGCGACGAGGTCACCCTCGACGTCCGCGACGACGGCCGGGGCTTCGACCGCGGCGCCGTGAGGCAGCGCACCTCCAGCGGAGGCTTCGGCCTCGACGGCATGCGGGCCCGCGCCGAGCGCATCGCCGGTTCCCTCACCGTCGAGGCGGAGCCCGGCCAGGGAACGGCCGTCTCGGCTCGCGTACCGTTGGTCCGCCATGACCGATGACGCCGTGATCTCCCTCCTCATCGTCGACGACCACCCCGTGGTCCGCGACGGCCTGCGCGGCATGTTCGAGTCCGCGCCCGGCTTCCGCGTCCTCGGCGAGGCCGCGGACGGCGTCGAGGCGCTGGAGCGGGCCGCCGCACTCGACCCGGATGTCGTCCTCATGGACCTGCGGATGCCGGGCGGCTCGGGCGTGGACGCCATCCGGGAACTGACCCGGCGCGGCGCCCGCGCCAAGGTCCTCGTCCTCACCACGTACGACACCGACTCCGACACGCTGCCCGCGATCGAGGCCGGCGCGACCGGTTACCTCCTCAAGGACGCGCCCCGCGACGAGCTGTTCACCGCGGTCCGCGCGGCGGCCGAGGGGCGCACCGTCCTCTCCCCGGCCGTCGCCACCCGCCTGGTCTGCGCCGTCCGCGCGCCCAGGACACCCGGCGGCGAACCCCTCTCCGCCCGTGAGCGCGAGGTGCTCGCCCTGGTCGCCCGGGGCACCTCCAACAAGGAGATCGCCCGTGAACTGTTCATCAGCGAGGCGACCGTGAAGACCCACCTCACCCACCTCTACGCCAAACTCGGCGTCAACGACCGCGCGGCGGCGGTGGCGGCGGGCTACGACCGGGGCATCCTCGGCTGAGCCGTGGCCCGGCTCAGGACGCCGGGTAGGGCAGCAGCCCGCCGTCCACCCTCTCCCAGGCCGCCCGCAGTTCGGCCAGCAGCTCCGGCCGGACGGCGGCCAGGTCGGCCTGCTCGCGGGCGTCGGTGCCGAGGTCGTACAGGTGGTCCCCGCCGTCCGCGTCCCGGTAGTACTTCCAGTCGCCGCGTCGCAGCGCCCGGTTGCCCCGTACCCGCCAGAACAGGTCGCGCCCGGGCACGTCCTCGCCCCGCAGGAGGTAGCCGGCCAGGCTGTGGCCGTCCAGCGGGTACGCCGGGTCCGGCCGGGCGCCGCCCAGCTCCAGCAGGGTCGCCGTCCAGTCCGGTGAGTACACCGGCTCGTGGCTGACCTGTCGGGCGTCGACACGGGCGGGCCAGCGCAGAATGGTCGGCACCCGGATGCCGCCCTCCAGCAGCTCGGACTTCCCGCCGCTGAGCGGCCACTGGTACGAGAAGCGCTCACCGCCGTTGTCGCTGGCGAAGACGACGATCGTGTTCTCCTCCTGCCCGGAGCGGCGCAGCGCGCCGAGGACCTCGCCGATCGACGCGTCCAGGCTCCGCACCATCTCCCGGTACTTCTCCACCGATCCGCCGTCGTTGTGCCGAAGCCCGCCCAGCACCTTCCCGGCGCGCACCCTCGCCGCGATCTCGGCGCCGGTCTCCTCGTCGTCCTCGGTGAGCCACGGCCAGTGCGGGGTGGTGAAGTTCAGGTTGAGCAGCCAGGGCCGGTCGTGGTCGCGGCCGACGTACTCGACGGCCCGCTCGGTGAGGACGGTGGTGTAGTAGCGCAGGTCCTGATAGGTGGCGTCGCCCTCGTACAGGTCGTACTCGCCGAGCTGGCCGAGCTTGGAGAAGTACTCCAGAGCCCCGCCGAAGTTGCCGAAGAACTCGTCCCAGCCGGACTTGGTGGGGCTGTAGTCCGGCAGCCAGCCGCAGTGCCACTTGCCGATCAGCGCGGTCGCGTACCCCGCCCCCTTCAGCAGGGAGGCCAGCGTGGGGTGGTCCGGGTCCAGGCCCTGGGAGCGGTTGCCGAGGGGCTCCGCCAGGCCCCCCTTCGCGCGCCCCGGGAACCGGCCCGTGTACAGGCTGAACCGCGTCGGGGAGCAGGTGGCCGACCCGGAGTAGCCCTGGGTGAACCGGACGCCCTGGGCGGCGAGCCGGTCCAGGTGAGGCGTGCGGATGTGCGGGGCGCCGTAGGACGACAGGTCGGCCCAGCCGAGGTCGTCGCCGAGGATGAACAGGATGTTGGGGCGTCTGCGGGGGCGGGCGGCACCGGGGCGGGCCCGGAAGGGGCGTTCGGCGGGAGCGGCCGCGGCGGTCCCGGACGTTGCGGCCACGGCGCCCACCGCGCCGCCGCCCAGCAGTCCGCCGAAGACACGACGGGATATCTCAGGCATGCGTCATCCCTGGGGAAGAGGAGAAGAGACGTGAAACGAGAGGCGTGAGGAAAGAGAGAGAAGCTGAGGAGAGGCGGAGAAGCAGGCGCGCAGGTCAGCGACAGACGGCGCTGGACTGCCGGCACAGGTCGACGTGGCGTCGCACCACGAGTGCGACGCCCACGCACCGGCGGGCAGCGGAGGGCCTCATGCCCCGGGACGCTGCCAGCCGGACGGTACGCCGGTCAAGAAGATCGCCGCCGAGTTCACGGAGTGGAAACGAGCCGAAACGAGCCGAAACGAGAGCTCAGCCCACGACCCGCAGCAGCAGCACCGACCGCGCCGGCACCGTGACCTCCGCCCCCGCCGGGTGCGTCCCGCCCGGGGCGTCCGCCTGCCGCTCCCGGCTGGTGTCGACGACCACCTCGTACCGCTCCGCCCACGGCGGCCCCGGCAGCACGACGGCGGCCGGGCCCTCGCCCGCGTGCAGGACGGCCAGGAAGCTGTCGTCGACGATCGGGGCGCCGCGTTCGTCGCGGCCCGGGATGTCCCGGCCGGACAGGTACATCCCGAGGGTGGCGGCGGGGGCGTACCAGTCCCGCTCCGTCATCTCCGTGCCCCGGGCCGTGAACCAGGCCAGGTCGCGCAGGCCGTCCGCGGAGTGCGCGCGGCCGGAGAAGAAGGCCCGGCGGCGCAGCACCGGGTGTTCGTGCCGCAGCGCGATCAGCCGGGAGGTCAGCTCGAACAGGGGCTTCCACTCCGGGTCGTCCAGCAGGCTCCAGTCCACCCAGCTGATCTCGTTGTCCTGGCAGTAGGCGTTGTTGCTGCCGCCCTGCGTGCGGCCCAGCTCGTCGCCCGCGACCAGCATCGGCACCCCCGTCGACAGCAGCAGCGTGGTCAGCAGGTTGCGCAGCTGGCGCCGCCGGAGCGCCCGTACGCCCTCGTCGTCCGTCTCTCCCTCGCTGCCGCAGTTCCAGGACCGGTTGTCGTCGGTGCCGTCCCGGTTGCCCTCGCCGTTCGCCTCGTTGTGCTTGCGCTCGTAACTCACCAGGTCCCGGAGCGTGAAGCCGTCGTGCGCGGTGACGAAGTTGACCGACGCGTACGGCCGCCGTCCGCCCCACGCGTACAGGTCGCTGGAGCCCGACAGGCGGTAGCCCATCTCCCGCACGTCCGGCAGGGCGTGCCGCCAGAAGTCCCGGACCGCATTGCGGTAGCGGTCGTTCCACTCCGTCCACAGCGGCGGGAACGCGCCCACCTGGTAGCCGCCCGAGCCGACGTCCCACGGTTCGGCGATCAGCTTCACCCGCCGCAGCACCGGGTCCTGCGCGATCACCGCGAGGAACGGGGAGAGCATGTCGACGTCGTGCATCGAGCGGGCCAGCGCCGCCGCCAGGTCGAATCGGAAGCCGTCCACGCCCATCTCCGTCACCCAGTAGCGCAGGGAGTCGGTGATCAGGCGCAGGACGTGCGGCTGGACGACGTGCAGGGTGTTGCCGCAGCCCGTGTAGTCGGCGTACCGGCGGGCGTCGGACTGGAGGCGGTAGTAGCCGCGGTTGTCGATGCCCTTCAGGGAGAGCATCGGGCCCAGCTCGCCGGCCTCCGCCGTGTGGTTGTAGACGACGTCGAGGATGACCTCGATGCCCGCCGCGTGCAGCGCGCGCACCATCCGCTTGAACTCGCCGACCTGCTCACCGGTGGTGCCGGAGGCGGCGTAGGCGGCGTGCGGGGCGAAATAGCCGATCGAGTTGTAGCCCCAGTAGTTCTTCAGGCCGCGCTCCAGCAGATGGCTCTCGTGCGCGAACTGGTGCACCGGCAGCAGCTCCACCGCCGTCACGCCCAGCCGCGTCAGGTGCTCGATCGCCGCCGGATGCGCCAGACCGGCGTACGTGCCGCGCAGCTCCTGGGGGATGCCGGGGTGCAGCTTGGTGAAGCCGCGCACGTGCAGCTCGTAGATGACCGAGTCCGCCCACGGCGTCTTCGGCCGCCGGTCGTCCGCCCAGTCGTCGTCGTCGTGGACGACGACGCCCTTGGGTACGTACGGCGCCGAGTCCCGGTCGTCGCGCACGGTGTCCGCCACATGCTGCTCGGGCCAGTCCCGCACATGCCCGTACACCTGGGGCGGCAGGGAGAAGTCGCCGTCGACCGCACGCGCGTACGGGTCGAGCAGCAGCTTCGCCGGGTTCCAGCGGGCGCCGGTCCACGGGTCCCAGCGGCCCCGCACCCGGAAGCCGTACCGCTGACCGGGCCGCACGCCCGGCACGAAGCCGTGCCAGATCTCGTGCGTGAGCTCCGTCAGCCGTACCCGGCTCTCCACCCCGCGTTCGTCGAACAGACAGAGCTCCACCGCCTCCGCCCCGCCCGCCCACAGCGCGAAATTGGTCCCCGCCACCTGGTCAGGGCCGGTCCGGAACCGGGCGCCCAGCGGCACCGGGGTGCCCGGCCAGGCCGGCACGGCGGGCGGCGACGCGGCACGCCGCGCGCCGTTGACCACGACGGCGGGGTGCCCGTCCACGGCGGCCTGATTGCCGGCCACCGCCTCCTGCTCGGCTGCGCTGGACACCTGTCAGCCTCCTGCGGCTCGTGGAACGACGTGCCCGGGACGGGAAGACGGGAAAAGGGCGCGCGGTGTCCCGACCGCCGCCCCGTCGCGTCGTCCTCCCCACAGTTCTGCCCACCGCATGGCTCGCACTCACGTTTCCCCAGAGCGGACCGGTCGTTACGGGTGGATGTGAGGCACGTACATGGGCGCGCACGGCGCGCGGGGGCCGCTCTGGCCGCCGTACTGACATGGGCAGGACTGCTGGCCGGGGCCGCCGGATGCACCTCGGACGGCGGTGCCGGCGGCGGCATCGGCGGGGTGTTCGGCAAACCCTCCGCCGAGGAGGTCATCCGCATCACCCCGGACGACGGCAGCAAGGCCGTCCGGCCGGAACGGAAACTGTCGGTCCGGGTGCCCGACGGGCGGCTGGAGTCGGTGAAGGTCGTCAAGTCGCAGGACGCGCAGGAGACCCCGGTGCCCGGCCGGATCTCCGACGACGGCCTGCGCTGGGAACCCCACGACGACCGGCTGGCGCTGGCCGCGAAGTACACCGTCGACGCCGTCGCCCTCGACGGCCACGGGCGCCGCTCCGCCCGGCACGCCACCTTCACCACCTACGTACCCGAGGAACGCTTCATCGGATACGTCGGCCCCGAGAACCGCTCCGTCGTCGGCACCGGCATGATCGTCTCGCTGGAGTTCAGCCGGGAGATCACCGACCGCGCCGCCGTCGAACGCGCCGTCTCGGTGACCGCGAAGCCCGCCACCGACATCCGCCCCCACTGGTTCGGCAAGGACCGCCTCGACTTCCGGCCCGAGAAGTACTGGAAGCCCGGCACCGAGGTCACCGTCGACCTGCGCCTGCGCGACGTCGAGGGCGCGCCGGGAATCTACGGGCTCCAGCACAAGAAGCTCTCCTTCACCATCGGCCGCAGCCAGGTCTCCCTCGTCGACGCCGCCGCGCGGACCATGCAGGTGCGCCGGGACGGCACGCTGCTGACCACCGTGCCGATCACCGCGGGGGCGCCGAAGACCCCCACCTACAACGGCAAGATGGTGATCACCGAGATGCTCGACGTCACCCGCATGAACAGCCGCACGGTCGGCTTCGGCGGCGAGTACGACATCCCCGACGTCCCGCATGCCATCCGCCTGACCAGCTCCGGAACCTTCCTGCACGGCAACTACTGGGCACCGGAGGACACCTTCGGCCGGGCCAACGTCAGCCACGGCTGCGTCGGGCTGCGCGACGTGAAGGGCGGCGGTTCCGACACCCCGGCGGGCTGGTTCTTCGACCGCAGCCTGATCGGCGACGTCGTCGAGGTGGTCCACAGCAAGGACAAGAAGGTCGCCCCCGACAACGGTCTCGGTGGCTGGAACATGAACTGGGAGAAGTGGAAGGCGGGCAGCGCGGTGAAGTGACGCCGGCCCGATTCCGGCACCCGGCCGCCAACTCGGTACGCAACGGTGACAATCCCTCTGTCCCCTACGCCCCTGGCCTGCGGTTACGATGCGCCGGTGCGCGCGCGGGCGCACTGGGGCGCGGGCCCGACCAGGCCCGGCGAGGGGAGACAAGTTGAACGTGCGTCCGATATCGAGGACGGCGTCGGCCGGCATCCGGGGGCGGGGCGGCAAGGGACGCGGCAGGGCACTGCCGGCGCTGGCACTGGGCGTGCTGCTGACGGTCACCGCGTGCGGCGGGGGAGGGGCCGGCTCGGGAGCCGGTGCGGGGGACGGCGGCAAGAACGCCAAGGACTCCACCGCGGCACAGAGCAGGCAGTCCGAGGCCGTCGTCACCGTCACCCCGAAGGACGGGGCCACGGCCGTCGACACCAGCGGCGCCCTCGAGGTCGCCGCCGCGAAGGGCAAGCTGACCGAGGTCGTGGTCAAGGACGCCAAGGGCGCGAAGGTCGACGGGAAGATATCCGGGGACGGCGCCACCTGGACGCCGTCCACCCACCTGGCCGCCGCCACGGCCTACACCGTGCACGCGGTCGCCAAGGACTCCGAGGGCCGCACGGCGGCCGAGGACTCCCGCTTCACCACGCTGACGCCGAAGAACACCTTCATGGGCACCTTCACACCGGAGGACGGCTCGAAGGTCGGCGTCGGAATGCCGTTCTCGATCCGCTTCAGCCGGGGCATCACCAACCCCGAGGACGTCGAGAAGGCCATCCGCATCAGGACCGAGCCGGCCGTCGAGGTCGCGGGCCACTGGTTCGGCAACGATCGCCTCGACTTCCGCCCGGAGAAGTACTGGAAGGCCGGCACCAAGGTCACCGTCGACCTCAACCTCGACGGCGTCGAGGGCCGCGACGGTGTCTACGGCGAGCAGGCCAAGACCGTCTCCTTCACCGTCGGCCGCAGCCAGGTCTCCGTCGTCGACGCCAAGAAGCTCACCATGCAGGTCGTCCGGGACGGCAAGACCGTCAAGACCATTCCCGTCACCACCGGCGCCCCCGGCTACGAGACCTGGAACGGCCAGATGGTCATCACCGAGCGGCTCCCCGTCACCCGGATGAACGGCGAGACGGTCGGCTACGGCGGCGAGTACGACATCAAGGACGTCCCGCACGCCATGCGCCTGTCCACCTCCGGCACCTTCATCCACGGCAACTACTGGGGCGGCGACGCCTTCGGCAACCGCAACGCCAGCCACGGCTGCATCGGCCTGCGCGACGTGCGCGGCGGCTGGGACGAGAAGGCGCCGGGCGCCTGGTTCTTCGAGAACTCGCTCATCGGCGACGTGGTCGTGGTGAAGAACTCCAACGACGCGACCATCGCCCCGGACAACGGCCTCAACGGCTGGAACATGTCCTGGGAGAAGTGGAAGGCGTAGCAGGCCGGGCGTCACCCGCGCCCCTCAGGGGCGCGGGCCGTCCCGATATGCGGCTGCGCCGCGTGGGTGCGAGCAATCCACCGCGGGCCGCGCGCCGACGACGCACCCGCGAGTGCCCCGGCGCGTGAACGACCGCTAACCTGCGGAGCATGACCGTACATCTCGAAGTCGCGGACGGCGTCGGCACGCTGCGTCTGGACCGTCCGCCCATGAACGCGCTGGACATCGCCACGCAGGACCGGCTCAAGGAGCTCGCCGAGGAGGCCACCCGCCGCGAGGACGTCCGCGCCGTGGTGATCCACGGCGGCGAGAAGGTGTTCGCGGCGGGCGCGGACATCAAGGAGATGCAGGTGATGGACCACGCGGCGATGATCGCGCGCGCCCGTGCCCTGCAGGACTCCTTCACCGCGGTGGCCCGCATCCCCAAGCCGGTGGTCGCGGCGGTGACCGGTTACGCGCTGGGCGGCGGCTGCGAACTCGCGCTCTGCGCCGACTTCCGCATCGCCGGTGAGAACGCCAAGCTGGGCCAGCCCGAGATCCTGCTCGGCCTGATCCCCGGCGCGGGCGGCACCCAGCGGCTGTCCCGGCTGATCGGCCCCTCCAAGGCCAAGGACCTCATCTTCACGGGCCGCCAGGTGAGGGCCGACGAGGCGCTCGCGCTCGGCCTGGTGGACCGCGTGGTGCCGGCCGCCGAGGTCTACGAGCAGGCGCACGCCTGGGCCGCGCGGCTCGCGAAGGGGCCGGCCATCGCCCTGCGCGCGGCCAAGGAGGCGATCGACACGGGCCTGGAGACGGACATCGAGACCGGCCTCGCCGTCGAGCGGAACTGGTTCGCGGGCCTCTTCGCCACCGAGGACCGCGAACGCGGGATGGCCAGCTTCGTGGAGGAGGGCCCCGGAAAGGCGAAGTTCCTGTGAAGTTCGCCCGGAGTGCTTGCAATTGACGCGGTGTCCGATTGTGGATCCCTCGAAAGAGCGGTTTACGGCAGCCTTAACGCACCCTTAAGCGCGTCCTGTCGAGGGAGTCCGCCGCTCGGCCCGTACTGGGCTGTCCGTGCAGGTCAGGGGGCTGCTCCCGGCCCCGAACTGCCTGTGGCATATGCCGTTCGGGCGTCGCCGGGCCGTGGTCGCCCGGGGGCGTATTCGGCGGGAACGGCCTCGGACCCCTCCGCGGGCGGCCATGATGGGGGCATGGCGGGGCTGGAGGGTACGGGACAGCCGCGGGGAGCCGGACGGGCGACCGCGGCGCGCTGGTCGCCGGCGGTCGAGGACGAACGCGCAGTGAAGGCGCTGGAGTTGTTCGGCAACCCGACGGAGCGCGAGGTTGCGCTACCGTCCCTCCCCGAGTCCGCCGCCACCGCCCGCCGACTGGCCCAGGTCGTGGCCCTGCGCCAGTGGAAACTCGGCCCCAAGGCCACGGAGGACACCGTCCTGCTCGTCTCCGAACTGGTGGGCAACGCCGTGCGCCACACCGGCGCCCGCGTCTTCGGCCTGCACATGCGCCGCCGCCCCGGCTGGATCCGGGTCGAGATCCGCGACCCCTCCCGAGGGCTGCCCTGCCTGATGCCGGTGCAGGAGACGGACATCAGCGGACGCGGCCTCTTCCTCGTCGACAAGCTGTCCGACCGGTGGGGCGTCGATCTGCTGCCGCGCGGGAAGACGACCTGGTTCGAGATGCGGGTGGGGGACCGCTGAAGGCCCATCTGCCGCTCGGTGCAACCCCGTTCGGCGGACACGCCACATACGGGTGATGATCCGCGGCCCGGGACCGCGGAGCCGGGATCGTACCCGCATGATCACCACTCGTCTGCGGCGACGCGCCGCTGCCGCCGTGCTGTCGCTCTCCGCCGTCCTCACCACCTCGGCCGCCACCGCCCCCGGCGCGGCGGCCCCGGTCACGGCTCCCGCCAAGGCCGCCCCCGCCTGCCCCCAGTTCGACGACAAGCTCAAGGCCGCCGCCGACCCCGGCGTCGACGTCGACCGCATCACACCCGAGCCGGTCTGGCGCACCACCTGCGGCACCCTCTACCGCAGTGACAGCCGGGGCCCGCAGGTCGTCTTCGAAGAGGGCTTCCACGCCAGGGACGTCCTGAACGGCCAGTACGACATCGAGAAGTACGTCCTGGTCAACCAGCCCTCGCCGTACGTCTCGACGACCTACGACCACGACCTCTACAAGACCTGGTACAAGTCCGGCTACAACTACTACGTCGACGCCCCCGGCGGCATCGACGTCAACAAGACCATCGGCGACACCCACAAGTGGGCCGACCAGGTCGAGGTCGCCTTCCCCGGCGGCATCCAGCGGAAGTACATCATCGGCGTCTGCCCGGTCGACAGGCAGACCAGGACCGAGATCATGAGCGAGTGCGAGAGCAACCCGCACTACCAGCCCTGGCACTGACGGCGCCGGAGCAGGACAGGGCCTGTCTCAGGGCCCGAGGAACAGCGCCTCGGACCCCACCGGCCGGTAGTCCGCCGCCTGGAACGCCCGCAGACTGCGGGCGTTCCCCGCCGACACCTGGGCCCACACCGGCTCGCCCCCGGCCAGTTGCCGCGCCGCCGTCGCCAGGCGCCGCCCCAGCCCCCGGTGACGTGCCCCCTGAGCCACCTCCACCGCGGCCTCAAGCCGCCCTGCGACCCCGCGGCCCAGCACGAGCACCCCGCCGTCCGCCGCCCACACCCGCACCTCGTCGCGCCGCCGACGGGCCGAGACCACTCGTGGATGCCCCAGATCGGCGACCTCCGTCAGCACGACCTCCGGCCGGCCCGGAAGCGGAGCGCCGGTCAGCAGCACGTCGATCGTGTCGGTCGTCCGCCCGGTCCGCTCCATGAAGGCCGCCAGGAAACGGGCGTTCATCGTCGCGGCGAGGGCGTCACAGCGCAACGCGCCCAACGTCTCGCGCACCCACCCCTCGTCCTCGTCCGTGAAGACGACGGAGTGCGCCGTGAAGGCGATCACCCCGGCGTCCCGGGGGCCGTGCTGGGGCACGACGGTCGTACCGCCGTCCGCCGCCGGGAAGACGCCCCGCGCCACCGCGTCCAGAATGTCCCGCAGGCTCTCCGCCACACCGCGCTCCTTGAGTCTCCACCCACTGGAAGGCCCAGACTCACAGACATGACCGACGACGGCACCGGACTCATGACCATCGGCGAACTGGCGCGGACCACCGGACTCACGGTGCGCACCATCCGCTACTGGTCCGACGAGGGCGCCCTGCCCCCGGCGACCCGCTCCGCGGGCGGCTACCGGCTGTACGACGCGGCATCCGTCGCCCGCCTGGAGCTGATCCGCACACTGCGCGAACTCGGCCTCGGCCTGGACCCCGTACGCCGCGTGCTGGTCGGCGAGACGACGGTCGCGCAGGTCGCGGCGGCCCATGTGAGCGCGCTGGACGCGCAGATCAGGTCCCTGCGGGTGACCCGCGCGGTGCTGTCGACCGTGGCGCGACGCGGCTCGACCGCTGAGGAGACGACCCTGATGAACAAACTGGCGCGACTGTCCGCCGCCGAACGACGGCGCATCATCGAGGACTTCATGGCGGAGGTCTTCGAGGGCATCGACACCGCGGACCCCGACATCCGCACCCGCCTTCGCTACGCCGCGGCGGACCTGCCCGACGACCCCACCCCCGAGCAGGTGGACGCCTGGGTGGAGCTGGCCGAGCTGATCCAGGACCCGGAGTTCCGGGCGACGATGCGCAGGATGATCGAGTTCAACGCGGCCGACCGGGGACCGGACGTCCCCGCCGGCTCCTCCCTGTGGTTCGTGAGCCGCTTGGTGAAGCTCGCGGGCGATGCGCTGAGGGAGGACGTCGCGCCGGACTCGCCGCGGGCCGCCGGCATCCTGCGCGGGCTGATCGGCGACGCCGACCCGGCCGTCGTACGGGAGCGCCTCACATCGGTGACCAACGCCCGCCTCGCCCGCTACCGGGAGCTTTCCGCGATCGTGAACGGCGTGGAGCCCCCGTCCGCCTACGAGGAGCGGTTCGGGTGGGTGGTCGCCGCGCTGGGTGCCCGAACGGGCAGCTAATCTGACCTGCGTCAGAAGGACCCACGCATGAGATGAGGGGCGGACCGGTGGCGGACATCGAGGAAGCACGCAAGCAGTTCCAGCGGATCGACACGGACGGGGACGGCTTCATCACCGCCGCCGAGTTCAAGACCGCGCTGGCCCAGGGCGGCGACTGGAACGTCACCGAGTCGGTGGCCGAGGCGATCATCGCCGGTCGCGACCTCGACGGGGACAAGGTGCTGTCGTTCGACGAGTTCTGGGCCCACCTGAGCAAGTGACGACGCCGTGAGGGGCGCCCGTCCGGTCACCCGGGGGCGCCCCTGCGCGGAACAGCCCGCCCCGGCCGGCGAGGGCTCAAGGGCCAGGAGCTAGGCACCCTCGGCCCATTTCCTCAGCGCGGCCCCGCTCGCGAAGTCCGCGACGTTGGTGTCGACCGGGTCGTCGGTGTACTGGTGGAAGCGCCACTCGGCCTGGATGCGGGGCTTGCCGGCCGACACGTAGTCGGCGATCCAGAGGCCGTCACCGGCGTACGAGGTGCTGTCGACGGTGAGCCAGAAGTGCCGGTTGCAGTAGAGGACGACCCGGCTGTCCGGCCGCAGTTCCTTCAGCTTCCGGATGAAGCGGTCCTTCTCGGAGTTGCTCGCGTGGGTGCCCTCCCCGTTCGTCTCCCAGTCGACGGCGAGGATGTCACCCTTCTTCTCAGGGGTCTTGGAGACGAAGTACTCGGCCTGGGCGGTGAGGTTGCCCGGCCACAGGAAGTGGTAGAAGCCGACGACGAGTCCGGCGTCGCGGGCCCGCTTCGTCTGGGCCGCGAGTTTCGGGTTGACGTACGAACGGCCTTCCGTCGCCTTCATGAAGACGAAGGAGAGACCGTCCGTGTCGTAGGTGGAGGACTGGTACGCGCTGACGTCGATACCGCGCAGCATGGGGACTCCCTGAGAGGCTGTGGGGGAATGGGAATTGGTTATTCCCCGCCGGGGCACGGGTGATCCCCGGCGGACGCGAAAACGTCGACTCCCCTTCCCTCGGGCGCCATTGACGCGCGTAGCGCGTTGCCGCACGCTGGGCTCCAGTTGTGGTCGACTCAACGGTCGGGAGGCCGGGATGTTCAGACGCGTGTCACGTCTGCTTCTCTCGTTTGTCATGCTCATGGCGGGTGCGGTGGTCGGTGTGGGCGCCACCGCCGGCGCCGCGCACGCCGACTCCTGCTACACCTGGAACCGAACCCTGTCCCAGGGGTCCTCGGGCAGCGATGTGACCCAGCTCCAGATCCGGGTCGCCGGCTGGGTGACCTCCGGCGAACGGCTCTCCTACGACGGACAGTACGGCGCGCGGACCGCCGCCGCCGTCAAGAAGTTCCAGGCCGCGTACGGACTGGGCGCGGACGGTGTCGCCGGACCCGCGACCTTCAGCAAGATCTACGCCCTCCAGGACGCGGACTGCACACCCGTCCACTTCAGCTACGCCGAGCTCAACAAGTGCAACTCCGACTGGTCCGGCGGCGCGGTCTCCGCGGCCACCGCCAAGTCGAACGCGCTGAAGACCATGTGGAAGCTGGAGGCGATGAGGCACGCCCTCGGTGACGTCCCCATCACCATCTCCAGCGGCTTCCGCTCCCGCGCCTGCAACAACGCGGTCGGCGGCTCGGCCACCAGCCGCCACCTCTACGGCGACGCGGCCGACCTCACCGGATCGCCCAGCTTCTGCCGGCTCGCGCAGCAGTCCAGGACCCACGGCTTCTCGGAGATCCTCGGCCCGGGCTACCCCGGCCACAACGACCACACCCACGTCGCCTTCGACCCGTCGCCGTACTGGTCGGCTCCCAGCTGCGGCATCTGAGCCACCGGGAGCGGACGGGCGGCCGTACGCCGGGCGCGGGGCGCTCGGCGTACGGCGGTGGTGAACGCCGGTCGGATCAGGGGGCGGAGGTGGTGACCGCGGCCGCCCGGGGGCTCTCGTCGACGGAGGCTGCCTCGCCCTCGCCCTCGTCCAGGGAGACGTCCTTGGTCTCCTTGCTGAGCAGGAGGGCGGTGAGCGTCAGCACCGCCATCACGGAGAGGTAGACGCCGACCAGCCACGGTGAGCCGTCACCGGTCTCCCACAGCGCCACCGCTATGAACGGTGCGACGGCCGCTCCGAGGATCGAGCTGACGTTGTACGAGATGCCGGAGCCGGTGTAGCGCACACTCGTCGGGAACAGCTCCGGCAGCAGCGCGCCCATCGGGCCGAACGTCATGCCCATCAGCGTGAAGCCGAGCACCAGCCACAGCACCACACCGAACGTGCCCAGGTCGATCAGCGGCACCCAGACCAGGCCGAAGACCACGATCGCGGCGGTGATCCAGATCAGGGTGGCGCGGCGGCCGTACTTGTCGGCGAGCGGGCCGGAGACCAGGGTGAACACCGCGAAGAAGAGCACGCCGAAGATCATCATCAGGACGAACGTGGTGTAGCTGTACCCGAGGCCCGGCACGTCGGCGTCCTTCGCGGTGCGCCCGTAGCTCAGCGAGAACGTGGTCATCAGGTAGAAGAGCACGTACGTCGCCAGCATGATGAACGTGCCCAGGATCAGCTGCTTCCAGTGGCCCTGGACGACGGTGGCCAGCGGCAGCTTCCGGACCTTCCCGGCCTCGCGGGTCTTGGCGAACACCGCGGACTCGACGAGTCGCGAGCGCACCCACAGGCCGATCGCGACCATCACCGCGGAGAACAGGAACGGGATGCGCCAGCCCCAGCTCGTGAAGGCCTCGGAGGGCTGGGTGGGGTCGGCGCCGGCCGCGGAGGGCAGCAGCGCCCCGATGATCAGGAACAGGCCGTTGCCGATGATGAAGCCGAGCGGGGCGCCCAGCTGCGGGAAGGTCCCGTACAGGGCGCGCTTGCCGCGGGGGGCGTTCTCGGTCGCGACCAGCGCGGCCCCGCTCCACTCGCCGCCGAGCGCGAAACCCTGCGCCAGCCGCATGAGCACGAGCAGTGCGGTGGCGACCCAGCCGGCCTGTGCGTAGGTGGGCAGCACGCCGATGAGGAACGTGGCGATGCCCATGGTGAGGAGCGAGACCACCAGCGTCTTCTTGCGGCCGAGCCGGTCACCGAGGTGTCCGAAGAAGACGGCGCCGATCGGCCGGGCGACCATCGCGGCGCCGAAGACCGCGAAGGACGACAGCAGCGCCGTGGTCGGGTCGCTGTCGGGGAAGAAGAGTGCGGGGAAGACCAGGACGGCGGCGGTCGCGTAGATGTAGAAGTCGTAGAACTCGATCGTCGTGCCGATGAGGCTGGCGATGAGGACGCGGGACCGCGAATTGACGGGAGCCTGGGCGGGAGCGGGGCGGGGGGACGGTGCGGACATCTCTCGGTCTTTCACGCGCGATACATGGGTAGCGCAACGATCTCAGGCGTCTTATTTTTCGGAAAGCGAGTGTCATGATGTGAGACGCGTGAGGTGCCTGAGGGGTGCCGCGGCCCGCCGGGCGCCTGCCCCGTCGCCCGTTCGCCGCCCGGTCGGCACTCGGTGATGTCGACCGCCGGCCCGCCCCGCCGCCTCCTCGGTGTCCCCTTGCGCGGAGCCGGGCCTCACCGGCTCCTGCCGTCAGGCCCTGCGGCAGCTGCGCGAAGTGGGAGCCGTTCCTGTTCCCTGACGCCTTCCCGCCGCGCATAAGGTGGAGCCCATGACGTCAGCGGAGGAGGAGCCGCCGCGAGCGCTGTTCGCGGGGGCTTCGCGTCGGTGGGTGCGGCTGCTGCCGTGGGGCGTGGCGTTCGTGCTGTGCGTCGCCCTGTTGCCCACCACCATCCAGGTGCTGACCGCCGACTACGGTCTGAACAGCGGCATCGCGAGCGCGCTGGCGGTCGCGCAGGCGGCCCCGCTGCTGCTCGCCGTCGTCCGTCCGCTGCGGGCCTGGTGCGTGATCTTCGTGGCGGATGTGGCCGGGGCGCTCGTCCTGCGCACCGTCGACTTCGAGGAGCGGCTCCTGTGGCCGTTCACGCCGATGGTGATCGTCGGGTACGTCGGCCTCTGCATCGCCCTCGGTCTGCGCGAGCCGCGCCGGACGCTGCTGCTGGTGTGGCTGGCGACGGTGGGCGCGGGCATCGGTGCGGGGTTCGTCGTTCCCGACGGTACGAACAGCAACAGCACAGTGCTCACGGTGCTCAGCGGCATCGCGCTCCTGATGGCCGGTGCGCTCCGTGAGCGGTACGAGGTGCAGCGCAGGCTGGCCGAGCAGGAGACGATCAGCGAGGACGAGCGCGGCCGGCGGATGCTGCTGGAGGAACGCGCCCGGATCGCACGCGAGCTGCACGACGTGGTGGCGCACCACATGTCCGTCATCACGGTGCAGGCGGACACCGCGGAGTACCGCCTCGACAGGCTGCCGCCGGATGTGCGGGAGGAGTTCACGTCCATCGCGGCGACCGCGCGCGAGTCGCTCGGCGAGATGCGGCGGCTCCTCGGCGTGCTGCGCAACGAGGAGGCGCACGGCGAGCTCGCGCCCCAGCCGGACCTGACACGGATCGGGCAGCTGGTGGAGGCGACAGCGAGGGCCGGCATGCCGGTGGAGTTCACCCCCTGCGACGCCGACGTGCCCGAGGCGGTGGGCCTGTCCGCGTACCGCATCGTCCAGGAGGCCCTCGCGAACGTCGTGCGGCACGCGCCGGGTGCCCCGACGCGGGTGTCGCTGTCGGTGTCGGAGGGCGGCGCGCGGCTCACCGTTCTGGTCGTCAACGGGCCGCCGCCGGAGCCGCCCGCCGCGCCGCTCGAGGTGGGCGGCACCGGGCACGGTCTCGTCGGCATGCGCGAGCGGGTACGGATCATAGGCGGCAGCCTCGATGTGGGGCCGCTGCCGGACGGCGGCTTCCGGGTGGCAGCCCGACTTCCCCTGACCGAAAGGGACTTCACGTGACGACGCGCGTCATCATCGTAGACGACCAGGCCATGGTGCGGGCCGGCTTCGCCGCGCTGCTGGCCGCCCAGAGCGACATCGACGTGGTGGGCGAGGCCCCCGACGGCGCTCAGGGCGTCGAGCTGAGTCGGCGCACCCACCCCGATGTCGTGCTGATGGACGTCCGCATGCCCGAGATGGACGGCCTCGAGGCCGCGCGCCGCATCCTCGCGCCCCCGCCGGGTGGTGGGGGCACCGCCCACGCCCCTCAGGCAGTGGGGGAACACCGGCCGCGCGTGCTGATGCTCACCACGTTCGACGTCGACGACTACGTCTACGAGGCGCTGCGGGCCGGTGCGAGCGGCTTCCTGCTGAAGGACGCGCCGCCGGCCGACCTCATCGCGGCGGTACGCGTCGTGGCCGCGGGCGACGCGCTGCTCGCGCCCTCCGTGACGCGCCGCCTCATCGCGGACTTCGCCCGGCAGCGTCCCGCCGCCCGGGGCAAGCCCGCACTGCGGCTCAAGGCCCTGACGCAACGCGAGACCGAGGTCCTCACCCTGGTGGCCCGCGGCCGGTCCAACGCGGAGATCGCGCAGACGCTGGTGCTGGCCGAGCAGACGGTGAAGACGCACGTGAGCCGCGTCCTGACCAAGCTCGACCTGCGCGACCGCGCCCAGGCGGTGGTCTTCGCGTACGAATCGGAGCTGGTCACCGCGGGCGAGTAGGCCCCCGGCCGGGGCCATGCCCCGGGACCGCGAGCACGTCGCCGTCGCAGACGCAGCGGCCTGCGGCCCTGGTGCCCGCACGATGCTGATGCCGGTATCCCTGAGCCGCGCCGGGCGAGTCGCGGTCTTGTCGGGGGCGGCTCGCTCCCCCGGACGGCCCCCGCCGGAGAAGCGGCTCCCCGCCGGGCTGAGCTCCGGGCCCCGTCGCAGGGCGGCAACGGACGAAGCCCCGTGCGCACCGCGCCGACGGCAGCCGGGTCGGCCCTTCCCCGAGCTCAGGGCAGGGATGCCCCATGTCGGTGCAGGCCGGGGCTCGGCCCTCCGGATCCCCCCTCGCCGGCAGCCCCGGGCGGAGGCGGTGCCCGCCCCTCCTCCACCCCCTACCGTGGTAGCACCTCCACATTGGCTCCCGGGTATGACGCCCGGCGCGCAGTCGTCCCCGCACTCTCCACCTCGTAGGCACGAGAACATCGCGAGAGGGCGGAACATGAGGCTACGCAGCCGCAAGCGTCAGAAGGCGGACGACCGACCGGAGGCCCCGGCCACCGCACCGGGCACACCCGGTCTCGCCGTCGAACTGCGCGGTGTCCGGCGGCAGTACGGCCGCGGCGCGGGCTCCGTGCACGCCCTCGCGGGCGTCGACCTCGCACTCCCGCGCGGCACGTTCACCGCGGTCATGGGCCCGTCCGGGTCCGGCAAGTCCACCTTCCTGCAGTGCGCCGCCGGGCTCGACCGGCCGTCGGCGGGATCCGTCCGCCTCGGCGGTACGGAGATCACCGGTATGAACGAGACCGAGCTCACCGAGCTCCGCCGCAGCCGCCTCGGCTTCGTCTTCCAGGCGTTCAACCTGCTGCCGTCACTGACCGTGGAGCAGAACGTCCTGCTGCCCATGCGCCTCGCCGGGCAGCGCCGGGACCGCAGCCGGGCGGCCGCGGTGCTCGCGCAGGTCGGGCTCGCCGACAAGGCCCGGCGCCGCCCCGGAGAGCTCTCCGGCGGCCAGCAGCAGCGCGTGGCCGTCGCCCGCGCCCTGGTCACCAGCCCGGACGTGATCTTCGCCGACGAGCCCACCGGCGCCCTCGACACCGGCACCGCCGCCGAGGTCCTCGGCCTGCTCCGGCACGCGGTGGACACCCTCGGCGCCACCGTCGTCATGGTCACCCACGACCCGGCCGCGGCCGCCTGGGCCGACCGCGTGCTCTTCCTCGCCGACGGCGCCTTCGCCGACGGCCTGGAGCGTGGTTCGGCGGAGCAGATCGCGGCACGGATGGCCGTGCTCACCTCCCGTACGGGCGCGATGGCGGGTGCGGCAGCATGAGGCGCCCCAACGGACTCGCCCGTGAGGCCGTCCGCTTCAGGCCCGCGTCCTTCGCGGGAACCTTCCTCGCGCTGCTGATGTCCGCGCTGATCGTCTCGACCTGCGGAATCCTGCTCGAGACCAGCCTGCGCGCGTCGGTGCCGCCGGAGCGGTACGCCAAGACGCCTGTCGTCGCGGCGGCGGACCAGTACGAGTACATCGTCACGGGCAGCGGTGAGGACCGTGAGAGGGAGGCGGTCCCGCTGCCGGACACCGCGCGGGTGGACGCCGGGCTGGTGGCGAAGGCCGCCGAGGCGCCGGGCGCAGCCGCCGCCGTCCCGGACTTCACCTTCCCGGTGCGCGCGGCGGACGAAGGTGTGGGCCCCGGCGCACGCGAACTGCCCGTTCCCGGCGGTGTACTCACCGCACACGGTTGGGGCTCGCACATCTTCACCGGTACCGCGCTGACCACCGGCTCCGCGCCCCACCAGGGCGAAGTCGTGCTCGACGCGGCTACGGCCCGCGCCGCGAAGGCCGCCGTCGGGGACACCGTGGTGCTGCGGACCGCCGCTGGGCAGCGGGACTTCCGCGTGGCCGGCGTCGCCCGGGCCGGATCCGAGGACACCGCCCGGAACGCCGGCGCCGCCGGCGCCCTGGCCTGGTTCGCCGACGCCCAGGCGCCCACGCTCGCCGGCCACCCCGGCAAGGCCGACGCCATCGCCGTGCTGGCCGAGCACGGCACCGATGCCGACGCCCTCGCCGACTCCGTCAGGAAGGCCCTGGCCGGCTCCGGAGCCCAGGTACACACCGGCGACGACCGCGGTGCCGTCGAGGACCCGGGCCTCGGCTACGCCAAGGTCACACTCTTCGGAATCGGCGGCTCCTTCGGCGGCATCGCCACCATCGTCGCGATCCTCACCGCGGCCGGGACCGTGTCCCTGTCCGTGTCCCAGCGGGCCCGCGAATTCGCGCTGCTGCGCGCCGTCGGCGCCACCCCGCGGCAGGTCCGGCGCGCGGTCGCCTCAGAAGCGCTGCTCGTCGCGCCGCTCGCCGGGATCATCGGCTGCCTGCCGGGCATCGGGCTCGCGCACTGGTGGTTCGGGCAGCTGCGGGACCGCGGTGCGATCCCGCGCGCCGTGGACCTGCACGTCTCCGGGCTTCCCCTCCTCGCTGCCGTCGCCATGGGACTGCTCACCGCCCTCGCTGCCGGCTGGGCGGCCGGGCGTCGGCCCGCGAGGATCAAGCCGGGACAGGCGCTCGCCGAGGCGTCGGTGGAGCGGCTGCGGCCCGGCCTGGTCCGTACGACGCTGGGCATGGGCGCCCTCGTCGGCGGTGGAGTCCTCACCGGCGTCTCCGCCGGCTCCACGGGAGGTGACGCGGCCGGCGCCGCCCTCGGCGTCGTCATGCTCTTCATGCTGGCCGTCGCGCTGCTCGGCCCGCTGGTGGCGCGGCTGTGCGCGGGCCTGTTCGGCCTCCCCCTGCGGGGCGCGGGCCCGGCCGCCCAGCTCGCGGCCGCCAACTCCCGTACCAACGCCCGCCGCCTCGCCTCCGCGATCACTCCGATCGTCCTCGCCATGGCCTTCGCCTCGACCCTCGTGTTCATGCACACGAGCGAGACCCACGCCGCCGACAAGCAGCTGCGCGCGGGCGTCATCGCGGACCACGTGGTCACGCACCCGGCCGGGCTCCCCGTGGACGCGTCGGCACAGGCCGCCCGCGCGCCGGGCGTGGACGCGGCCGTCGGCCTGCTGAACACGCAGGTACTGGTGCCGACCGGCTCCGGCGAGTTCAAGTCGCTGCAGGGCGCGGCGGCCCAGGGTGTCAGCGGCTCCGGCGCCGAGCTGGCGAAGGTGCAGGACCTGGACGTACGCGAAGGCAGTCTCGACCGGCTCGGCAAGGGCCGTATCGCCATCGACAAGACCCTCGCGGACTCGGCGGACGTGGGAGTCGGCGACCGGCTCCCGCTCTACCTCCCCGACGGCACCGAGGCCGGCCCCGAGATCGTCGCCGTCTACGGCCGAGGCCTCGGCCTGGCCACGGTGACCATGGACCGGGCGTCCCTCGCCGGGCACGTCACCTCGGGCTTCGACAGCACGTTGCTGGTGAGGGGCGGCTCGCAGAAGTCACTCAGCGCCCTGGGCGAGGTCACCGACGCCTCCGGCTACGCCACCGAGCAGAACCTCGACGCCAGGCTGGGCGCCTGGATGAACAACACCATGGCCGCGGTCCTCGGCGGCTTCGCCGCCGTCGCCGCCGCCAACACCCTGGTGATGACGGTCCTCGACCGCCGCCGCGAGCTGGGCACACTGCGCCTGGTCGGCTCCACCCGGCGCCAAGTGCTGACCATGCTCAGCTGGGAGGGCCTGCTGGTCTCCGCGGCAGGCGTGATCCTCGGCTCCGCGATCGCCGCGGCCACGCTCATCCCGATGATGCGCGGCATGACCGGCGAGGGGCCGTACGTGCCTGGGCTGGTGTACGGATCCTTCGCCGCCGCCGGCGTCGGCCTGGCACTGCTCGCGGTCACGCTACCGGCGCGAGCGGCGCTGCGCCGCTGGTCGTAGCGCCCCCGACGGGGCGACAGCCGGCCCCACGTCGGCTCCCGCCCCGTACGACCTCTCGGGCGGAGGGCCGCGGAGCAGCGAGCGCGTTGTGCCGCGACGGCCCTGGCCGGCTCCCGGTCGGGCCGGCGCCCGGCGCGGGCCGCAAGGCGGCAGCGCCACGCCCGCCGCCCTCCACGCCCCCTCACTCGCCCGGCAACGAAGGAAAGGATGTTCATGACCGAAACTCTGGCTCCCCCGGTCCGCGTCGGGAAGGCGGCCGTCGGAGCTCTCGGCACACTGGCACTCGCCACCGGTGCCCTGGAGTCGGTGGTGACACCGACGCTTCCGCTTCTGCAACGCGAGCTGGACATGAGCCCCTCCGAAGGGGCGCTGCTCAGCATCGTGCTTCTCATCACCGGCGCGCTCATCACACCGCTGGCAGGCAAGTTCGGCGACCGCTACGGCGGGAAACGGATCCTGATCCGGCTGATGGCGGTGGTCTGTGCCGGTGGTCTGGTGTCCGCTCTGGCGCCGAATCTGCCCGTGCTGCTGCTCGGCCAGGTACTGCAGGGGGCGATGGTGGGCGCGCTGCCCCTGTCGTTCATCGTGGTGCGCAAACACCTCCCCGCGGGAGAGTCGAAGGTGGCCATCGGGGTGGTCAGCGGACTGTTCGTCGGGGGCGGGATGGCGGGAACGCTGTCGGCCGGGCCCGTGGCCGAAACGCTCTCCCGGCACTGGATGTTCGCGCTGCCGACGCTCGCGGTCATCGGGGCCACCCTGCTGGTGAACCGGCTGATGCCGACTGATCCGCCGGGCCGGTCGGACGACGCCGGGATCGACTGGCCCGGCCTGCTTCTCCTGAGCGGGACGCTGGTCACGCTCATGCTCGTACTCGCGCTGGCGCCCGACCTCGTCCCGCAGCCCCTCGTGCTCGGCGCCCTCATCGTGATGCTGGCCGCCTTCGCCACCGGATGGGTGGCCGTCGAACGGCGTGCGGCCTCGCCGATGATCGATCTGCGCATGCTGGCACGGCCCGCGATGTGGAAAGCGTGTGCGCTGACGTTCGTGATATGCCTCGGCACCTCGATGGCGGTCTATCTCGTCCCGCAGCTGCTCGACGAGACCGGCGACGGATACGGATTCGGGGCCAGTGCCACCCAGATCGGCTTCTTCCTGCTGCCCGGCGCCGTCGCCGCGTCGCTGGCCGGGCCGCTGGGCGGGATCGGGGACCGGCGTTTCGGCTCGCGCGCCGTGGTCACCGCCGGAGTCGTCATGATGGCCGTCTCCCTGGCCGCCCTGGCAGCCGTGCACACCGAGGTCTGGCACCTCGTCGTCGGCAAGGCGGCGATCGCGCTGGCCAACGGTCTGTGCGTCACGGCGATGATGACCAGCACCGCCACAGCCGTCGACCGGAGTGACACCGGCATCGCCACCAGCCTGATCCTGGTGAGCCGCGTGCTCGGCTACGCCGTGGGCGGGCAGCTCGGTGGCGCGCTCCTCACCGCAGCGACCCCCTCCGGGTCGGATGTCGCGGCCGAATCGGCCTACGTCACCGGCTTCGTCATCGCCGGCACCGTCACGGCGCTCGCCCTGCTTGTCACTCGCACCATGAGCAAAGGAGTCAAGGAATGACCCGCACCGATCAGCCGGCGGACATCCGCACCACGCCGAGGCGCACGGTCCTGATCTCGGGGGCCGGCATCGCCGGCCCCGCCCTGGCGTTCTGGCTGAACCGCTACGGCTACGCGGTCACGGTGGTCGAGAGGGCGCCCGCGTTCCGAGGTGGTGGTTACCCCATCGACGTGCGCGGCACCGCACTGGACGTCGTGGCGAGGATGGGGATCCTGCCGCAACTGCGGGACGCACACATCGACCTGCGCCGGCTGACCTTCCTCGAGCGCGACGGCGGCGTAGTGGCCTCGCTCCACCCGCACACCGTCACCGGCGGTGCCGCGGGACGGGACCTGGAGGTGCGGCGCGGAGATCTGTCCGACGCGCTCCACACGGCGGTCCGTGACGACGTGGAGTTCCTGTTCAACGACTCCATCGACACCCTCGACCAGTCGGGCCACGGGGCCGATGTCACCTTCCGCGGGGGCGGCCGGCGCACGTTCGACATGGTGTTCGCCGCGGACGGTATGCACTCACGTACCCGGGAGATGGTGTTCGGCCCCGAAGCGCGGTTCCACCACTACCTCGGCTACTGCTTCGCCGTGTTCACGATGCCCAACACCTTCGGGCTCTCGCACGAGACCGTGATGTGGAACAGCCCGGGCAGGGCCGCGGCGCTCTACGCGGTGGGGGACGACGACGAAGTGCACGCCTTCCTGAACTTCGCCAGCCCACAACCGCCATCGGACGCGTTCCGCAACCCGGAAGCCCAGCGTGAGCTGGTCGCCTCGGTCTTCGCCGACGCGGGATGGGAGGTCCCGGGCATGATCGCCGCCCTGCGCGACACGGACGACCTGTTCTTCGACGCGGTCGGCCAGATCCGTATGCCCCGCTGGTCCAGTGGCAGGGTCGCTCTGGTGGGCGACGCCGCGTGGGCGCCCTCGTTCCTCACCGGCCAGGGCACCAGCCTCGCGCTCGTCGGTGCCTACATGCTCGCCGGCTCCCTGGCCCGCCAGGACCACGCCACAGGCTTCGCCGCCTACGAACACAGCACCCGCGAGTTCGTGACCATGAACCAGGGGCTGGTCGGCAAAGGCGGTGCCACACTCTTCCCGGCCACGCCCCGGGCCCTGGAGCAACGCAACAACAGGCTCCGCGGACTCAGCACCATCCCCTCCGGGAAGGGACAGCCCGCCCATTCGGCCCTCACCCTGCCCGAACCCGTCGGGGACAGCTTCCACAACGGTTGACGCTCCGACGCGGCGATCACGTGGCCGCTGCCGGGAGGCTGTGGCCGGCCTCCGCCGGGGCCGGCTTCCAGCTCCGGACGTTCCACGTCCGGTAGTGGCTCCGGTTGCCGTGCGAGGTTGTCGGGACGGCCGCACGGTGCGCCTGCGCGCCGGCCGAGGCGTGCACCTCAGCACTCGATGATGTTGACCGCCAGCCCGCCCCGGGCCGTCTCCTTGTACTTCACGGACATGTCCGCGCCGGTCTCCTTCATGGTCTTGATGACCTTGTCGAGGGACACCTTGTGGGACCCGTCGCCGCGCATCGCCATCCGCGCCGCCGTGACCGCCTTGACCGCGGCCATGCCGTTGCGCTCGATGCACGGGATCTGGACCAGGCCGCCGACCGGGTCGCAGGTCAGGCCGAGGTTGTGCTCCATGCCGATCTCGGCGGCGTTCTCCACCTGCTCCGGCGTGCCGCCCAGCACCTCGGCGAGCGCGCCGGCCGCCATGGAGCAGGCGGAGCCGACCTCGCCCTGGCAGCCGACCTCGGCGCCGGAGATGGAGGCGTTCTCCTTGAAGAGCATGCCTATCGCGCCGGCCGCGAGGAGGAAGCGGACGACACCCTCCTCGTCGGCGCCGGGCACGAAGTTCATGTAGTAGTGCAGGACCGCCGGGATGATGCCGGCCGCTCCGTTGGTCGGGGCGGTGACGACCCGGCCGCCGGCCGCGTTCTCCTCGTTCACGGCCATCGCGTAGAGGGTGATCCACTCCATCGACAGGGCCAGCGGGTCGCCCTCGGAGCGCAGCTTGCGCGCGGTGTTCGCGGCGCGGCGGCGGACCTTCAGGCCGCCCGGCAGGATGCCTTCGCGGGACATGCCGCGGTCGACGCACGCCCGCATCACGCGCCAGATCTCCAGCAGGCCCTCGCGGATCTCGTCCTCGTCGCGCCAGGCCCGCTCGTTCTCCAGCATCAGGGCGGAGATGGACAGGCCGGTCTCCCGGGCCAGGCGCAGCAGCTCGTCGCCGGTGCGGAAGGGGTACTTCAGCACCGTGTCGTCGAGCACGATGCGGTCCGCGCCCACCGCCTCCTCGTCGACGACGAAGCCGCCGCCGACCGAGTAGTACGTCTTGGAGAGCACTTCCGTGCCGGCCGCGTCGTACGCCCACAGCGTCATGCCGTTGGCGTGGTACGGGAGGGTTTTGCGGCGGTGCAGGACCATGTCGTCGTCGTAGGTGAAGGCGATCTCGTGCTCGCCGAGGAGACGGATGCGGCCCGAGGACCTGATCGTCTCGACGCGGTCGTCCGCCGTCTCCACGTCCACCGTGCGCGGAGAGTCGCCCTCCAGGCCCAGCAGCACCGCCTTGGGTGTGCCGTGGCCGTGGCCGGTGGCGCCGAGCGAGCCGTACAGCTCGGCGCGGACGGCGGCGACGGAGTCCAGCAGCTCCTCGTTGCGAAGGCGGCGGGCGAACATGCGGGCCGCGCGCATCGGGCCGACCGTGTGCGAGCTCGACGGGCCGATGCCGATCGAGAACAGGTCGAAGACCGAGATGGCCACGGGGGACTCCTCAGAACGGGGGTGGTGCAGAGGGTGGTGCTTCGGGGCGGGGCGCCGGGCTCGCTTGTGGCGGGCACGGCGCCCCCGGACACGCGGTGTCTACTTGTTCAGACCCGGGTACAGCGGGTGCTTGTCGGCCAGGGTCTTCACCCGGGCCTTGAGGGCCTGTGCGTCGTAGGACGGCTTCAGCGCCTCGGCGATCACGTCCGCGACCTCGGCGAAGTCCTCGGCCGTGAAGCCGCGGGTCGCCAGGGCCGGCGTACCGATGCGCAGACCGGAGGTCACCATCGGCGGACGCGGGTCGTTCGGGACGGCGTTGCGGTTGACCGTGATGCCGACCTCGTGGAGGCGGTCCTCGGCCTGCTGTCCGTCCAGCTCGGAGTCGCGCAGGTCGACCAGGACCAGGTGGACGTCGGTGCCGCCGGTCAGGACGGACACGCCCGCCGCCTTCGCGTCGTCCCGCACCAGGCGCTCGGCCAGGATGCGGGCACCCTCCAGCGTACGGCCCTGGCGCTCCTTGAAGTCCTCGCTCGCGGCGACCTTGAAGGCGACGGCCTTGGCGGCCACCACGTGCTCCAGCGGGCCACCCTGCTGACCGGGGAAGACGGCGGAGTTGATCTTCTTGGCCAGCTCGGCCGTGGAGAGGATCACACCGCCGCGCGGGCCGCCCAGCGTCTTGTGCGTGGTGGTCGTCACGACGTGCGCGTGCGGGACCGGGTTCGGGTGCAGGCCCGCCGCGACCAGACCGGCGAAGTGCGCCATGTCGACCATCAGGTACGCGCCGACCTCGTCCGCGACCTTGCGGAACGCGGCGAAGTCCAGCTGCCTCGGGTACGCCGACCAGCCGGCCACGATCAGCTTCGGCTTGGTCTCCTTGGCGAGGCGCTCCACCTCGGCCATGTCGACCTGGCCGTCGTCGCCGACGTGGTACGGGACGACGTTGTAGAGCTTGCCGGAGAAGTTGATCTTCATGCCGTGGGTCAGGTGCCCGCCGTGGGCGAGGTTCAGGCCCATGATCGTGTCGCCGGGCTTGAGCAGCGCGAACATCGCGGCCGCGTTGGCCTGGGCGCCCGAGTGCGGCTGCACGTTGGCGTGCTCGGCGCCGAAGAGCGCCTTGACCCGGTCGATGGCGATCTGCTCGACCACGTCGACGTGCTCGCAGCCGCCGTAGTAGCGGCGGCCGGGGTAGCCCTCGGCGTACTTGTTCGTGAGGACCGAGCCCTGGGCCTCCATGACCGCGACCGGGGCGAAGTTCTCCGAGGCGATCATCTCGAGGGTGGACTGCTGGCGGTCCAGCTCGGCGTCGACGGCGGCGGCGACGTCGGGGTCGAGCTCGTGCAGGGGTGTGTTCAGAAGCGACATGCGGTGGTGACTCCTCAGCCGGCGGTGAAGGCGGTGTACTCGTCGGCGGAGAGCAGGTCGGCCGGCTCCTCCGCGACGCGCACCTTGAACAGCCAGCCGCCCTCGAAGGGCGCGGAGTTCACCAGCGACGGGTCGTTGACGACGTCCTCGTTGACCTCGGTGATCTCGCCGGATACGGGGGAGTACAGGTCGGAGACCGACTTGGTCGACTCCAGTTCGCCGCAGGTCTCGCCCGCGGACACGGTGGCACCGACCTCGGGGAGCTGGACGAAGACGACGTCACCGAGCGCGTTGGCCGCGTGCTCCGTGATGCCGACCGTCGAGGCGCCGTCCTCGGCGCCCGACAGCCACTCGTGCTCCTTGCTGTAGCGCAGCTGCTGGGGGTTGCTCATGGCCTGGATTCTCCTGTACGCGAGGGTGTGCTGATGAAGGGGGGCTGCTGAGGGAGGGGCTGCTGGAACCGCTGTTGCAGCCGCTGCTGGAACCGCTGGTGAGCAGCGAGGACGCGCGCGGGGCGACGAGGGCCCCGCGGTCCGCCCAGTGTCTACTTCCGGCGCTTGTAGAACGGCAGCGCCACGACCTCGTACGGCTCGTGACTGCCCCGGATGTCCACGCCGACACCCGCGGTGCCCGGCGCCGCGTGCGCCGGGTCGACGTAAGCCATGGCGATCGGCTTGCCCAGCGTCGGGGACGGCGCCCCGGAGGTGACCTCGCCGACGACCTCGCCGCCGGCGACGACCTGGTACCCGGCGCGCGGCACCCGGCGGCCCTCGGCGACCAGGCCGACCAGGACGCGGGGCGGCTTCTGCTCGGCCCGCGAAGCGGCCTCGGTCAGCGCGGCGCGCCCGACGAAGTCGCCCTCCTTCTCGAACTTCACCACCCGGCCGAGCCCGGCGTCGAAGGGCGTCAGCGCGGTCGTCAGCTCGTGCCCGTACAGCGGCATGCCCGCCTCCAGGCGGAGCGTGTCCCGGCAGGACAGACCGCACGGGACCAGCCCGGCGCCCTCGCCCGCCCGGGTCAGCGCCTGCCACAGCTCCACGGCGTGCTCCGGCTTCACGAAGAGCTCGAAGCCGTCCTCGCCGGTGTAGCCGGTGCGCGCGATCAGCGCCGGGACGCCCGCGACCGTGCCGGGCAGGCCGGCGTAGTACTTCAGGCCGTCCAGGTCGGCGTCGGTCAGCGACGCGAGGATCCCCGCGGACTCGGGGCCCTGCACGGCGAGCAGCGCGTAGGCGTCGCGGTCGTCGCGGACCTCGGCGTCGAAACCGGCGGCCCGCTCGGTCAGCGCGTCCAGCACCACCTGGGCGTTGGAGGCGTTGGCGACGACCATGTAGTGGGAAGACCCGGCTTCGGCTTCGGTGAGCCGGTAGACGATCAGGTCGTCCAGGATGCCGCCGTCCTCGCGGCAGATCATGGTGTAGCGGGCGCGGCCCGGCTTCACACTGCCGATGTTGCCGACCAGCGCGAAGTTCAGCAGTTCGGCGGCGTGCGGACCGGTGACCGTGATCTCACCCATGTGCGAGAGGTCGAAGAGCCCGGCCCGGGTGCGCACCGCGACGTGCTCGTCCCGCTCGGAGCCGTAGCGCAGGGGCATGTCCCAGCCGGCGAAGTCGGTCATCGTCGCGCCCAGCGCGCGATGCGTGGCATCGAGCGCGGTACGGCGGAGTTCGGTACTGCTCATCGGTCGTTCGTCTCCCAGGACAGGACGTGGCGAGGTCGGTCCTCCCCATCTGTCATCGGAACCTGAGAGGTTCGCCACGACCACCGGAGCGCGGCGGCCAGGACTTGCACCTTGGGTGGGGCAGCCGTCGAACGGCGGCCCGCTTTTCAGATGTGCCTCGCCCGCGCGGTAACGGGGCCTGAGAGATTCAAGGGAGGGACTTGCTCCTTCGGCGCCCCGGCGACGACCGGGGACTCTCCCGCGCGGATTCAAACGGCCGGTATGCAGTTGGCGCCGCCATCATTGCACGCCCCGCCCGTTCGTGGGCAGGCCGCTGTCTGTAACCGGCTTGTGGCAGTAAGCGCACGAAAACGCGAGACCTGCGCATTACCTTCTCTTTACACTCGACGGGGATGAGAACTCGTGAACCGCCCCAGGGGAGGACGATCACGGTGAACAGGACCACGGCGTACGCCACGACCTCGGGTCTCGCGCTGCCCGAGCAGCCCGTCGCCCCGGCAGCCCGGGCGTGCGCCGAACTGCCCGCAGCCGTCGTCCGCGACCTGCGGGACCGGGGCGGCCGCAGCCCGCACGCCCTGCTCTTCGGACCCCGGGACCTGGTGGTGATCACCGGCCTGCCCGGCAGCGGCAAGTCCACGCTGATGAAGCGCACCGTGCGCGGACCGCGCATCGACTCCCAGGACACCCGGGACCGCTGGGACCACCGCATGCCGCGCTATGTGCCGTACGGGCTCTACCGCCCCCTCGTCCGCCTCTCCCACTACGCCGGACTGCGCAGAGCGCTGCGCTCCGGCAAGGGCGTCGTCGTGCACGACTGCGGCACCCAGGCCTGGGTGCGCGGCTGGCTGGCCCGCGAGGCCCGCCGCCGCGGGGGCACCCTGCACCTGCTGCTGCTCGACGTGGAGGCCGACGAGGCCCTGGCCGGCCAGCGCGAGCGCGGCCGGGGCGTGACGCGGTACGCCTTCCTGCGGCACCGCGCGGCCAACACCCGCCTGCTGCGCGCGGTGACCGAGGGCACCCTGCCGGCCGGCTGCACCTCGGCGATCCTCCTGGACCGGGCGGCGGCGAACAGGCTCCGCCGGATCGCCTTCACGGGGTGACGCACCGTAGGGCCGCGGAGCCGAACGGGTTAGCCTTTCCCGTCACAGCAGCGGTACCAGTCAGGCGGTAGGCGGACAGATGGACTTCCCGGCACAGGCGCACCACCCGCACGGCGGGTGGCCCGGCAACGAACTGGAGGAGGTGCTGTCCGCCTCCCTCGGCGTGCCGGGCGCCGGCGGCCGGATCGTGGAGGTGCTCGGCCGGAGCTTCGTGTGGATCCCCCTGCCGAACGGCGGCGGCCCGCACAACGGCCCCCTCGACCTGCCCTCCCTGGAGGTCGACGGCCAGGCCTACGTACCGGTGTTCAGCTCCGAGGAGCAGCTCCGCCAGGTCGCCGGCGCGCAGATGGCGTACACCATCGCCCCCGCGGCGGAGTTCGCCCGCGGCCTGCCCCCGCAGGTCGGCATCGCCGTGAACCCGGACGGCGTGGTCGGCATCCCGCTGCCGCCGCCGGCCGTGGCCGAGCTGTGCCGGGCCGGCCGCACCCCGCTGGACGGGCCCGCGTCCGGCGGCCGGGTCCGCCTCTTCGAGCCGGACTGGCAGGACGACCCGGTGGACTTCCTGGCCGCGGCCTCCGCCGAGTTCGCCGCCGTCGGCGTCGTGCGCACCGCCCGCCGCTGTCTGGCCGCCATCGAGACCGCCGACCCCGTCATGTTCGTCGGCGTCGAACTCACCCACTGGGAGGGCGACGCCCGAGCCCTCCCCCTCGACGCCCTGGGCCGGGCCCTCGCCAAGGCCCCCCTGAAGACCCAGGTCAACCTGGTCCTTCTGGAGGCCGCCCAGGACCCGGTCTGCGACTGGATGCGGGCGAACGTCCGCCCGTTCTACGACCGGGACTTGTGAGCGCCGGGCAGGGAAGCGCCCCGCGGGGGCGCGGGGCTGTGACACATGCGGCTCCTGCCGCGGGCGCGACCAGCCGCGACGAACCCGCACTCGCGGGCGGACACCGCGCCCCGAGCGCGTAGGCGCCCCGCGTCCGGCGGAGCCTTAAGCTGGTTTCACGACCGGGGAACTTCTCGAAGGGGCGATACGCGTGAGCGCCAGCGGCACCACGACCGGACAGGTCGAGCACATGCTGCGCCAGGTGACGCCCGGGCGCTACGACGCCTACGAGGCGCTGCTGCGCGCACTCGCCACCCCCACGTCCGGCCAGGTCTGGATGCTGCTCTGGCACGGCCAGGCCGGCTCCCCGGACGCCCAGTACGGGAACATGGAGGTCGACGGCTACGGCTACGCGCCCTGCGTCACCTCCGCCCAGGAGCTGTCGGCCAGCGGCTGGAACCGGTCGTACGAGGTGGTCGACGGCCTGGAGGCGGCCCGCGCCCTCTACCCGGACCACTACGGACTGTGGCTCAACCCGCACGCCCCCGGCGGCGGCGTCGGCATCCCCTGGCTCGACCTGCGCCGCATCGCCTCCGGCCTGGACCGCCAGCCGGCGGGGCCCCTGCGCCTGTCCGAACCGGCCATCGAGGTCCCCCAGTTCTACGCCCTGCTCGCGCAGAACGCCCACCGCACCCCGGCGGTCCGCGCGTTGCGCCGCGCCTGGGTGCAGCCGGCGCTGGGGGCGCCGTATCTGGCCATCGGTCTCGACGTGTACGACACCTCCCCGCCGGCCGTCGACGCGGTGCGCGCGATGATGCAGCAGTCCGTCGGCGCCGTGCCGGAGGGGCTGCCGGTGTCGACGGTGGCGATGACCGACGCCCACGATCCGGTCGCCATGTGGCTGCGGGCCCACGCCCGCCCGTTCTACGACCGCGAAGCCCACGTGGCCGCCCCCGCCCAGGCACCGGCGGGCGGATACGGATACCCTCCGGCCGGGGGCCGGTACTGACCGTCGCGCGGCTCGCCCCGCCGACGGCGCGGGGACATCTTCGCGCGTAGACGAGGGCGTAAGACCCCACCCTGCCCCTGATGTCCAACTCATCCCTGTCCGGCCCCCGTTACCCAGTGTCCGGATAACGGAACACCTCAAACAGCATCACGGTTGCGCATCCATTCCCCGTCAAGTCTGGCTACAGATCGCCAAACCGTTGAAGACTCCCGCAACAAGGGGTGATTGGTCGCCCCTGCGTACGACGGACTGACCACGCCGCTACAGCGGCAAGTGCGGGCCGGCTACCGCCGGTTGAGAGGGGTCCCTGCCAGATGACGGCACCATTGCACGAGCCGACCGCGGAAGCGGCCCCGAGTGCTGCCGAGGAAGCGGCGGTTGCCCGCGCCGATGCCAAGGCGGTACAGGGGCGTTCCCTGGGCCGGATCGCCTGGGAGCGCCTGAAACGGGACAAGCTGGCCCTCACGGGCGGCGTCGTGGTGCTCGTCCTCATCGTGATCGCGATCTTCGCGCCCCTGATCACGTCCCTCTACGGGCAGGATCCCAACGCCTTCAACGAGGACAGGATCGACCCGCTGTTCGGCACCCCCGTGGGTTCCCTGGGCGGGATCAGCGGCGAGCACTGGCTGGGCGTCGAACCGGTCAACGGCCGCGACGTCTTCGCCCGCGTCGTCCACGGCGCCCGGATCTCGCTGCTCGTCGGCTTCCTGTCCGCGATGGTCGCCGTGGTCATCGGCACGGTCCTGGGTGTCCTGGCCGGCTTCTTCGGCGGCTGGGTCGACGCCGTCATCAGCCGGGTCATGGACGGCCTGCTGGCCTTCCCGCAGCTGCTGTTCATCATCGCGCTGGTCTCCGTCATGCCCGACAACATGCTGGGACTGAGCGGCACGGGCGTGCGACTGCTCATGATGATCCTGGTCATCGGCTTCTTCGGCTGGCCCTACATCGGTCGTGTGGTCCGCGGCCAGACACTCTCGATGCGTGAACGGGAGTACGTCGAGGCGGCCCGGTCCCTGGGAGCCGGACGGTTCTACATCCTGTTCAAGGAACTGCTGCCCAACCTGGTGGCGCCGATCATCGTCTACACCACGATGATGATCCCCACCAACATCCTCACCGAGGCGGCGCTCAGCTTCCTGGGCGTGGGCGTCAAGCCGCCCACCTCCTCCTGGGGGCAGATGCTCTCGAGCGCGATCGACTACTACAAGTCGGATCCCATGTACATGGTGGTCCCCGGTGTGGCGATCTTCATCACCGTTCTTGCCTTCAACCTCTTCGGCGACGGCGTGCGTGACGCGCTGGACCCGAAGGGCTCCCGCTGACCTGCCGTACCGGCAAGCGACCCGTGGCACCTGCACGGGGTCTCTCATCTAATCCGGAGGATCCGAGATCGTGACTACCCAACGCACCTCAGGGCGGCGCAAGCAGGCTTTGGCCGCTGCCGCAGTGGTCGCCGCGCTGCTGACCACGGCGGCGTGCGGCGGCGGCGGCGACGACGGCGGCAACGGCGGCGGTTCGAAGAGCGGCGCGGCCGCCTTCGACGCGGCCAACAACAAGGTCCTTCAGGCCTCCGAGGCCAAGAAGGGCGGCGAGCTGAAGTTCGCCAGCTCGCAGGACGCCGACTCGTGGGACACCACGCGTGGCTACTACGGCTTCATGTGGAACTTCTCCCGCTACTACAGCCGCCAGCTCGTCACGAACAAGACGGAGCCGGGCGCCGCCGGAGCCCAGGTCACCCCCGACCTCGCCACCGGCCTCGCCAAGGTCTCGGACGACGGCAAGACCTACACGTACACCCTGCGTGACGGCATCACCTGGGAGGACGGCAAGCCGATCACCTCCAAGGACGTCAAGTACGGCATCGAGCGTGTCTGGGCCCAGGACGTGCTGTCCGGCGGCCCGGTCTACCTGAAGGACGTCCTCGACCCCAAGGGCGAGTACCAGGGCCCGTACAAGGACAAGTCCGCGGACAAGCTCGGCCTGAAGGCGATCGAGACCCCCGACGACAAGACCATCGTCTTCAAGCTGCCGTCGGCCAACTCGGACTTCGAGGAGATGCTGGCCCTGACCTCGGCGTCCCCGGTCCGCCAGGACAAGGACACCAAGTCCAAGTACGGCCTGCGCCCGTTCTCCTCGGGCCCGTACAAGTTCGAGTCCTACAACCCCGGCAAGGACCTCACCCTGGTCCGCAACACCGAGTGGAAGCAGGAGTCGGACCCGGTCCGCAAGGCGTACCCGGACAAGATCACGATCAAGTTCTTCTCCAACGCCAACGACCTGGACGCCCGCCTGATCGCCGGCGACTACGACCTGGACCTGGCCCAGACCGGCCTGTCCCCGCAGGGCCGTACCACCGCCCTGCAGGAGCACAAGGGCAACCTGGACAACCCGGTCTCGGGTTACATCCGGTACGCCTCGTTCCCGCAGAACGTGAAGCCGTTCGACAACATCCACTGCCGCAAGGCCGTGCTCTACGGGGCCGACCACGTCTCGCTGCAGACCGCGCGCGGCGGCCCGGTCGCCGGTGGCGACATCGGCACCAACATGCTGCCGCCGTCCGTCCCGGGCTCCGAGGGCCAGAAGTACGACCCGTACGGCATGGCCGGTGAGAACAAGAAGGGCAACGTCGCCAAGGCCAAGGAAGAGCTGAAGGCCTGCGGCCAGCCGAACGGCTTCAAGACCACCATCGCCGTCCGCAACAACAAGCCGGTCGAGGTGGCCACCGCCGAGTCCCTCCAGGCGTCGCTGAAGAAGGTCGGCATCGACGTCGAGATCGACCAGTACGACGGTGCGCAGTACGCCAGCACCATCGGTGCCCCTGCGAACGTGCAGAAGAAGGGCTACGGCATCATCATCATGGGCTGGGGCCCGGACTTCCCGTCCGTGCAGGGCTACGGTCTGCCGCTGTGGCACAGCGAGTACATCCTCGACAGCGCGAACAACAACTTCGCGATGATCAAGGACAAGAAGATCGACGGTCTGTTCGCGGACTACCTGACCCAGCTGGACGACGCGGGCAAGGCCAAGATCGCCACGGAGATCAACCACACGGTGATGGACGGCGCGTACTACCTGCCCTTCGTCTTCGAGAAGTTCATCAACTGGCGCTCCAGCCGACTGGCGAACGTGTACACCACCGACGGCTACAGCGGTATGTACGACTTCGTCAACCTCGGTCTGAAGTCCTCGAAGTAACCGGTACACCCGCCGTACGGCACGAAAGGCAGGTGAAGGCCGGCGCGGCGTGACCGCGGGCCGCCGGAAGACCTCCGGCGGCCCTGGTCCGCAGCGGGCCGCAACCCGTGCTCGCTTATCTCATCAGGCGGCTGTTCGCCGCCGCAGTGATGCTCGTGGTCATCATCCTGGTGGTCTTCGGCATCTTCTTCCTCGTCCCGAAGTGGGCGGGCGTCGACGTCGCCCTGAGCTTCGTGGGCAAGCAGGCGGACCCCGCAGCCGTCGAGGGTGTGCGACAGAAGCTGGGTCTGAGCGACCCGGTCTTCGTCCAGGCCTGGGAGTTCTTCAAGGGCATCTTCGTGGGCCGCACCTACGCGGCCGGCGGTGACGTCACCAACTGCGCCGCGCCGTGCTTCGGCTACTCCTTCCGTACCGAGCAGTCCGTGTGGCCGGTGCTGACCGAGCGTTTCCCGGTGACCCTGGCTCTCGCGCTCGGTGCGGCCGTCCTGTGGCTGATCTTCGGCCTCGCCGCCGGTGTGCTCTCCGCGCTCAAGCGGGGCACCCTGTGGGACCGCGGCGCGATGGTCGTCGCGCTGGCGGGCGTCTCCCTCCCCATCTACTTCACCGGCCTGGTCAGCCTGGCGGTCTTCTCCTACGGGCTGGGCTGGATCGACGGTCAGTTCGTGCCCCTGGAGGAGAGCGTCACCGGCTGGCTCGGCGGCATGATCCTGCCCTGGGTCACCCTGGCCTTCCTGTACGCCGCGATGTACGCCCGGATCACCCGGGCGACGATGATGGAGATCCTCGGCGAGGACTACATCCGCACCGCGCGCGCCAAGGGCCTCAAGGAGCAGGTCGTCATCCGCAAGCACGCCATGCGGTCGACCCTGACCCCCCTGCTCACCATGCTCGGCATGGACCTCGGCGCCCTCATGGGCGGCGCGATCCTGACCGAGACCACGTTCAGCCTCCCCGGCCTCGGTCAGAAGGTGCTGGACGCGATCCAGAACCAGGACCTGCCGTTTATCCTTGGCGTCGTCCTCATCACTTCTCTCGCGGTGCTGATCGCCAACCTCGTGGTGGACGTCCTGTACGCCGTGATCGACCCCCGAGTGAGGCTCGCATGACCGAACTCAGCAAGAGCGGGGCAGCCGTGGGCGAGCCCACCGGCACCTCGCCCGCGCCGAAGGCCTTCCTGGAAGTACGCGACCTGAAGGTGCACTTCCCGACCGACGACGGCCTGGTCAAGTCCGTCGACGGGCTCAGCTTCCAGCTGGAGAAGGGCAAGACCCTCGGCATCGTGGGCGAGTCCGGCTCCGGCAAGTCGGTGACCTCGCTCGGCATCATGGGCCTGCACACCGCCGGACAGTACGGCAGGCGCAAGGCGCAGATCTCGGGCGAGATCTGGCTGGACGGCACCGAGCTGCTGTCCGCCGACCCGGACCACGTGCGCAAGCTGCGCGGCCGTGAGATGGCGATGATCTTCCAGGATCCGCTGTCCGCGCTGCACCCGTACTACACGATCGGCCAGCAGATCGTGGAGGCGTACCGCATCCACCACGACGTGGACAAGAAGACCGCCAAGCGCCGTGCGGTGGAGATGCTCGACCGCGTCGGCATCCCGCAGCCGGACAAGCGGGTGGACAGCTACCCGCACGAGTTCTCCGGCGGTATGCGCCAGCGTGCGATGATCGCGATGTCGCTGGTCAACAACCCCGAGCTGCTCATCGCGGACGAGCCGACCACCGCCCTGGACGTGACCGTCCAGGCGCAGATCCTCGACCTCATCCGGGACCTGCAGACGGAGTTCGGCTCCGCGGTCATCGTCATCACCCACGACCTGGGCGTCGTCGCCGAGCTGGCCGACGACCTCCTGGTGATGTACGGCGGCCGGTGCGTCGAGCGGGGCCCGGCGGAGAAGGTGTTCTACGAGCCCCGGCACCCCTACACCTGGGGCCTGCTCGGCTCGATGCCGCGGCTCGACCGCGACCAGCAGGAACGCCTCATCCCGGTCAAGGGCTCCCCGCCCTCCCTGATCAACCTCCCGTCCGGCTGCGCCTTCAACCCGCGCTGCCCGTACGCCGACGTGCCCAAGGACGACGTCACCCGCACGGTCCGCCCCGAGCTGACCGAGGTCGGCAGCAAGCACTGGGCCGCCTGCCACATGTCGCAGGAGCAGCGGGAGCGTATCTGGACCGAAGAGATTGCGCCGAAGCTGTGAGCGAGAACGCCAAGGACGAAGCAGTGGCCATTCCTGCGCAGAGCGACGGCACACAGAGCGAGGCCGCCGGCACCGCCACCCTCACCAAGGACGCCGCCCCCGGCGAGACCCTGCTGAAGGTGACCGGGCTGCAGAAGCACTTCCCGATCAAGAAGGGTCTGCTGCAGCGCCAGGTCGGCGCGGTGCGCGCCGTCGACGGCATCGACTTCGAGGTGAAGTCCGGCGAGACCCTCGGTGTCGTGGGCGAGTCCGGCTGCGGCAAGTCGACCATGGGCCGGCTGATCACCCGCCTCCTGGAGCCGACCGCAGGAAAGGTCGAGTTCCAGGGCAAGGACATCACCCACCTCGGGGTCGGCGGGATGCGTCCGCTGCGCCGCGACGTGCAGATGATCTTCCAGGACCCGTACTCCTCGCTGAACCCGCGCCACACCATCGGCACGATCGTCAGCGCCCCCTTCAAGCTCCAGGGCGTCGAGCCCGAGGGCGGGGTCAAGAAGGAGGTGCAGCGGCTGCTGTCGGTGGTCGGTCTCAACCCCGAGCACTACAACCGCTACCCGCACGAGTTCTCCGGCGGTCAGCGCCAGCGCATCGGCATCGCCCGCGCGCTCGCGCTGAACCCGAGGCTGGTCGTCGCGGACGAGCCGGTCTCCGCGCTCGACGTGTCGATCCAGGCCCAGGTCGTCAACCTGCTCGACGACCTCCAGCAGGAGCTGGGCCTGACGTACGTGATCATCGCGCACGACCTGTCCGTCGTCCGGCACGTCTCGGACCGGATCGCGGTGATGTACCTCGGCAAGATCATGGAGCTGGCCGACCGCGACCTGATCTACAAGTCGCCGATGCACCCGTACACCAAGGCGCTGATGTCGGCGGTCCCGATCCCGGACCCGGCGCGCAAGTCGGCGAAGAGCGAGCGCATCCTGCTCAAGGGCGACGTGCCCTCGCCGATCGCGCCGCCGAGCGGATGCCGCTTCCACACCCGGTGCTGGAAGGCGACGCAGATCTGCACGACGACCGAGCCGCCGCTGAAGGAGCTGCGCCCCGGCCAGCAGGTCGCCTGCCACCACCCGGAGAACTTCGAGGACCAGGCCCCGCAGGACGTCGTCCTGCTCTCCGACGCCAAGGAGGCGGCGGAGCTGGTGTCCGAGAAGGCGCTGGCCGAGTCGGCGGCGACCTCGGCGGCGGTGGCCGCGGAGCTCGAGGCCGACGCCGAGGGTGCTGAGAGTGCCGAGGGTGCTGAGAGTGCCGACGGTGCCGAGGGTGCCGAGGGTGCCGAGGGTGCCGAGGGCGCCAAGGGTGCCGACGAGGAGCCTCCCGCCAAGGAGAAGTGAGCTGTCCTACCGATGAGCCCCCGCCTTCGTTTGTAAGGCGGGGGCTCATCAGCAGGTAAGAATGGAAGGGTGTACGAGCAACTCTTCAGCCCCACCGTCCAGCACACCCTCGACCTGGTCGGCATCTTCGTCTTCGCCATCTCCGGCGCGCTGCTGGCCGTACGCAAGAACTTCGACGTGTTCGGCATCGCCGTCCTCGCCGAGGTCACCGCGCTGGGCGGCGGGCTGTTCCGGGACCTGGTCATCGGCGCCGTACCGCCCGCGGCCTTCACGGACCTGGGGTACTTCCTCACCCCGCTCTTCGCCACCCTGCTGGTCTTCTTCCTCCACCCCCACGTCGAGCGCCTCCAGACCGGCGTGAACATCTTCGACGCGGCCGGCCTCGGCCTGTTCTGCGTCGCCGGCACGACCAAGGCGTACGACTACGGGCTCGGCCTGACCGCCTCCGCCTGCCTGGGCCTGGCCACGGCCGTGGGCGGCGGCGTACTGCGGGACGTGCTGGCCAACGAGGTGCCGTCGCTGCTGCGCTGGGACCGCGACCTGTACGCCGTCCCGGCGATCGTCGGCGCCGCCATGGTCGCCCTGTGCATCCGCTACGAGGCACTCACCCCGTTCACCACCGGACTCGCGGTGGTCACGGCCTTCACCCTGCGCCTGCTCGCCCTGCGGTTCCACTGGCGGGCCCCGCGCGCCTGGAACCGGCGGTCCACGGTGACGGAGGGGGAGTGAGGCCCGGGGACGGGCGTCACCGCCGGTCCGGGACGTCCTTGACGAACAGCAGCCCGTCGATCGCGGCCAGGTGGGCCGGGTCGAGGGAGGCGTAGCCGAACCAGGGGGACACGCGGTGCGCGGGCCGCGTCCCGCCCAGGGCGGTGGCCAGCCGCGAGGCGTCGACGACACATCGGTCCTCCGGGAGCCCGTACAGGAGTCCCTCGACGGTGTCCGGCGGCGGGGCGTCCACTCCCCGGTGCCGGATCGTGCCGAGGGCCGTGGCGAGGAAGGCGTACTCCCCGCCGAGCCGGGCGCTCACCAGCGCACCGGCGCTCCACCACTCCACCGGCCCCTGCCACATCCGCATCGTGCTCTTCTCCCGCTGGAGATGGGAGTTCTGGGCGTGGACGAGTGCCGGGCCCCGGTCGGCGAGCGCGAGGAGGTTCTCGGCCATCATCCGGTCCCGCACGCCCAGCAGCCGGTTCATGCGGGCCGGCGAGGTGTCGGCCATCCAGTGGTGGTACCGCAGCAGGCCGGTCGCGGTACGCCCGTACAGGCGCGCCCGGTCCCAGTCGTCCCGTGAGGCCGCCGCGAGCAGGTGCGGCGTCTGCTCGTCGAGCAGTGACACCAGGTCGTCGGCGAGCAGCCGCAGCTCCCCGGCCTCGGCCGACCGCCCCACGGACCGGGCCGGGTCCGTCATCGCGGCGGGCTCGGTCCACCGGTCGTCGGCGCCGAGCAGGCGGTCGAGCGTCTCCGCGGTGCACGGGAGCAGGCCCGCGTCCACCCCGGCCCGCTCGAGGCAGCCGTGGAGCGCGGTGAGGGCCTGCCGGGGGCTCGCGGCGCCGGTGATCTCCAGCGGGCCGTCGAAACCGGCGAAGCGGAGCCGCTCGGAGGCGGGCCGGCCGTCGTCGTCGGCGCGCTCGTTGTGGGCGCGCATCCAGCGCACGAGTTCGCGGTTGGCGGCCGACGCCCCCCAGCCGTGGCTGAACCCGCGCTCCATGACCTCGTCGAGGGTGCCCGTGCCGGAGGTGACGTAGTCGTCCACGACCAGGCCCATCAGGCAGTCGCTCTCGATCGCGATCGTCCGGTAGCCCTCCTGCTCGACGAGCTGCCGGAAGAGCCCGTTGCGGATCTCGAGCAGCGTGTCCTCGCCGTGGGTGGGCTCGCCCAGGGCGAGCAGGCGGGGCCGGGCGGGGAGCAGCCCCATGACGGAGGCGGCCTCGACGGGGTGGACGGTGTCCTTGATGCCAGTAGCCATGCCCTCAACGCTATCGTGGAACTTCCGGTGGAGACTTTGCCGCGCTAACGTCCTGTCCATGGCTCGGAAGTTTCAAAGCGGTGACAGGCTCAGGCCGATCGACCTCGCGCGCGGGCACGGTCTGTCGACGCAGGCCGTCCGGAACTACGAGGAGGCCGGCATCCTTCCGGCCGCCGGTCGCACGGACCACGGTTACCGCACCTACACCCCCCTGCACGCGCGGGCGCTGGGTGCGTTCCTCGCCCTGGTGCCCGGCCACGGCCACCGGTCGGCGGCCTCGATCATGCGGGCCGTGAACCAGGACGCGGTGGACGAGGCGTACCGGCTCATCGACGAGAGCCACGCCCAGCTGCTCGACGACCGGCGGACACTGCGGGCCGTGGAGAGTGCCCTGCGCGACCTGGCGCCCGCCGCGGAACCCCTGCCGGAGGGAGCGGCGGGCGTCTCCGGCGGAACGTTCGTAGGGCCGCTCGCCGCGGAGCTCGGCATCCGGCCCGCGACGCTGCGCAAGTGGGAGTGCGCCGGGCTGGTGCGCCCGGGCCGCGACCCGCTGACCGGATACCGCGTCTACGGCGAGGCCGACGTCCGGGACGCCCGGCTGGCCCACCAGCTCAGGCGGGGCGGCTATCTCCTGGAGCAGATCGCCCACGTGATCGACCAGGTGCGGACCGCCGGTGGACTGGAACCGCTGGAGGCGACCCTGCGCGACTGGCACGGCCGGGTCTCCGCCCGGGGACGGGCGATGCTGGCCGGCGCGGCCGAACTGGAGGCGTACCTCCGCGAGCGCGGACGAGGGGTGGGCGCGGACGAGGGGTGGGCGCGGACGAGGGGTGAGTGCGTATGAGGAGTGGGTGAGTGCGTATGAGGAGCCCGAACCCGACTCGAAAAGCTACCGCTTAGTAGCTTGCTTGTTGTACCGTGCAGCCATGCCAGAAGCAGCCTCCGCAGCGGCCACGCGTGCCACCATCGGCGACAGTGAGTTCGACCGTGACACCACCGTCACCCGTCGCGCCCCCGGCGTCTACGACATCGACCTCTCCGCCGGCTGGACGATCATCAACGCCGTCAACGGCGGCTACCTGCTGGCCGTCCTGGGCCGCGCCCTCGGGGACGCCCTCCCGCACCCCGACCCCTTCACCATCTCGGCGCACTACCTCACGGCCTCCCGGCCGGGCCCGGCGGTCGTGCGCACCGAGACCGTCCGCACCGGACGCACCCTCTCCACCGGCCAGGCCTCCCTCTTCCAGTACGACGGCGAGGGCAACGAGGTCGAGCGCATCCGCGTCCTGGCCTCCTACGGCGACCTCGACGCGCTCCCCGACGACGTCCGCACCTCGGCGAAGCCGCCCGCGATCCCGCCGACGGACCAGTGCCTCGGCCCGGAGGACGGTCCCACCCCCGTCGACGGCAGCTCGGCCATCGCCGACCGGCTGACGCTCAAGCTCGACCCCGCCACGGTGGGCTGGGCGCTCGGGCAGCCCTCGGGCAGGGGCGAGATGCGGGCCTGGTTCGGACTGGCCGACGGCCGCGACGCCGACCCCCTGTCGATACTCCTCGCGGTGGACGCGCTGCCACCGACCGCCTTCGAGCTCGGACTCAAGGGCTGGGTGCCCACGGTCGAGCTGACCGTGCACGTGCGGTGCCGCCCGGCGCCGGGCCCGCTGCGCGTATCCATCACCACCCGCAACCTCGCCGGCGGCTTCCTGGAGGAGGACGCCGAGGTCTGGGACAGCGCCGACCGCCTGGTGGCCCAGTCCCGTCAGCTGGCCAGGGTCCGGCTCGGCTGAGCCCCGGCCCCCGCGGCAGGCCGGCGCCGTGAGTCCGGCCGTCCCGTCGTCCACCGGGGCGTCGTCGAGGCACTGTCCGCCTCCGGCGTCCCGGTCCGAGGCCGGTTCGACGCCGGTCCGCGGACGGCCGGCGAACCGTCAGTCCAGCCAGTGCCGGCGGCCGAGGCTGATCAGCCGCATCTGACGGATCGCGGTGTCGGCAGCGCGCCGGCGCGCCTCCTCCGCGGTCTCTGACGTCTCCGCGGTCTCCGGCGTCTCCGTCGTCTCTGACGTCTCCGGCGTCTCCGGCGTCTTCGCCGTTTTCGGTGCCTCCAGTGCTTCCAGGAACAGGGAGCCCGTGGCGAGCATCTGGTCGACGTACAGACCCGCGAGCATCAGCAGGTCGGCGTCGCTCCAGCCCGCCGACACCGGGTCCTTGGCCAGCTCGGCCTTCACCTCCTCGGCGAACCGGGCCAGTTGCTCCCGTATGGCCTGCCGTACCGGCTGTACCCCACCGTGCCGCTCACGGGCGATGAACCGGACGTGGGCGGGGTACGCGGCCACGTGACCCGCGATCAACTCGACCGCCCGCGCGATCCGTTCGTCACTGCCCTCGGCCGGCGACACCGTGGTCCGGATCATCGGATGCAGGCTGCCCAGCGCCTCCTCCACCAGCGCCACGCCGAGGTCGGCGGTGGAGCGGAAGTGCCGGTAGAAGGCGGTCGGGGCGACGCCCACGGCGCGGGTGACCTCGCGCAGGCCCAGGCTGCTCAGACTCTGCTCCTCCAGCAGCCCGAGCGCCGCGTCCAGGAGCGCCTGCCGGGTCTTCTGCTTCTGGGCCTGCCGAACGCCTGCGGTGTGACTCATGCCATGCAGTTAACAACTGTTCTCTCGAATTGAAAAGCCGTGCGGCGCGCTAGGCTGGCAAGTCAGTGAACAACTGTTACCGCAATCGTTCGCGAGAGGTAGGAGGATCCGCCCCATGCTGTTTCTCGTCGCCGCGCTCCTGCTCTTCGGCGTGGTGCTGGGCACCGTCGCCCACGCCCCGCTCACCTTCTCCGTCGCCGCCGGTCTGGTCATCGCCCTCTGGCTCGGCGTCTTCGCTATCCGCGAGCGGCACGGCCGCCGACGGAGCACTTCCGCCCGCTGACGCACGGACCGTCGCCCAGTAGGGAGATCACCATGCAGCTCACCGCACCGGCCACCACCCACCGGACCGGCATCCGCGACACCGACGGCATGGCCGTCGCCTCCTTCGTCCTCGGCCTGCTCGGCCTGCTCGTCCTCAACGTCCTCCTCGGCCCGATCGCCATCGTCCTGGCGGGCATCGCCCTGTGGCGCGGCACCGCCCGCCGGGGCCGGGCCCTGCTCGGCCTCGGACTGGGCATCGCCGACCTGCTGGTCCTGGCGGCGTTCATGACCGCGGACAACACGATGTCGTGGAGCATGTGAGTCACGGCGCGGACCGGGCGAGCCACCGCGCCCTCCGTGCGGACCGTGCGGGCCGCCCCCCAAGTGGCCGAACGTGCAGAGACCGGCCTTGATCCGAGGCCCGGTGGGAGTGCCCCGTAGAATCGGGCCCACCATGGCTTACCTCGACCACGCCGCGACCACCCCGATGCTTCCCGAGGCGGTCGAGGCGCTCACCGCGCACCTGGGCGCCACCGGCAACGCCTCCTCCCTCCACGCGTCCGGCCGCCGCGCACGGCGCACCGTCGAGGAGGCCCGCGAGACCCTCGCCGAAGCCCTCGGCGCCCGCCCCAGCGAAGTGGTCCTCACCTCCGGCGGCACCGAGGCCGACAACCTCGCCGTCAAAGGCCTGTACTGGGCCCGCCGCGACGCCGACCCGGCCCGCACCCGGGTCCTGGCCAGCCCCGTCGAGCACCACGCGGTCCTCGACGCCGTCCACTGGCTCGGTGAACACGAGGGCGCGAGGGTCGAGTACCTGCCGGTCGACGCCCACGGCCGAGTCCATCCCGAGGCGCTGCGCGAGGCCATCGCCCGTGACCCCGCCGACGTGGCCCTCGCCACCGTCATGTGGGCCAACAACGAGATCGGCACGATCATGCCGGTCCGTGAACTCGCCGACGTCGCAGCGGAGTTCGACGTACCGCTGCATGCCGACGCGGTTCAGGCCGTCGGTCAGCTCCCGGTCGACTTCGCCGCCTCCGGGCTCGCCGCCATGACGGTTTCCGGCCATAAGATCGGCGGCCCCTACGGCATCGGCGCGCTGCTCCTCGGCCGCGAGTACAGCCCCGTACCCGTCCTGCACGGCGGCGGCCAGGAACGCCACGTCCGCTCCGGCACCCTCGACGTCCCCGCCGTCGCCTCCTTCGCGGTCGCCGGCCGCCTCGCCGCCGAGCAGCGCGAGTGGTTCGCCCGCGAGATCGGCGCCCTGCGCGACGACCTGGTCGAGGCCGTCCGTACGGCCGTCCCGGACGCGATCCTCGGCGGCGACCCGGCACCCGCGGGCCGTCTCCCCGCCAACGCCCACTTCACCTTCCCGGGCTGCGAGGGCGACTCCCTCCTCCTCCTGCTCGACGCCCAGGGCATCGAGTGCTCCACTGGCTCCGCCTGCACCGCGGGCGTCGCCCAGCCCAGCCACGTCCTGCTGGCCACAGGCACCGACCCCGATCTGGCCCGCGGCACCCTGCGCTTCTCCCTCGGCCACACCTCCACGGAGGCCGACGTCGAGGCGCTCGCCAAGGCGATCGGCCCGGCGGTGGAACGGGCCCGGGCGGCGGGGCTGACGTAGCCGTCAGGCGCTCTTCGACGCGCTGGGGGAGGGGGCGCTCGTGGCCGCCCGCCGGACCAGCTTCAGATACCGGTCCCAGTCCCAGTGCGGCCCCGGATCGGTGTGGTCGGTGCCCGGCACCTCCACATGGCCGATGATGTGCTCGCGGTCCAGGGGTATCTCGTACCGCGCGCAGATCCCCGCCGTCAGCCGCGCGGAGGCCGCGTACATCTCGTCGGTGAAGTCCTGCGGGCGGTCCACGAAACCTGCGTGCTCGATGCCGACACTGCGCTCGTTGTAGTCGCGGTTGCCCGCGTGGTACGCCACGTCCAGCTCACGGATCATCTGGGTGACGCGCCCGTCCTGCCCGACGATGTAGTGCGAGGCCGCCTTGTGCTCCGGGTTCTGGAACGCCTTCACCGCGCTGTCGAAGCTGCCCTGCGTGACATGGACGATCACCATGTCGACGCCGAAGTCGTCGGGCCGGTCGGCACGCCGCCAGTTCTCGTCCGAGGCCGCCACCCACCGTGCGCCGGCGTAGTCGACCGCGCCCTCGTCGCGTGGCCGCTCGACTCCCGGCACCCGCCACCACAGGCGGGCCAGCTCGTCGCGCGCGAGCACCGCCGTGCCCACGGCCGCCGCCGTACCACCGACGATCAGCGCTCGCCGGCCGATGCGCCGGTCCGTGTCCTTGGGGCCACCGGTGGACCCGCCGGCGGACCCGCCCGTGGCCCCGCCGGTCGATCCACCGGCGGACCCGCCCGTGGATCCGCCGGCGGCCGAGCTTGTGGATTCGTGCTTCGCCCCCATGCGATCTTCAACGCATACTCGCGCGCTCCGGTTCCCGCCTCCCCGTACCCTGGAAGGGTTATGACTGACACCCCGCAGCGCACCCGTCCCCTCCGCGTCCTCGCCGCCATGTCGGGCGGAGTCGACTCCGCCGTCGCCGCCGCCCGCGCGGCCGAGGCGGGGCACGACGTGACCGGCGTCCATCTCGCACTCTCCGCGAACCCGCAGTCCTTCCGTACGGGCGCGCGGGGCTGCTGCACCATCGAGGACTCGCGGGACGCCCGCCGCGCCGCGGACGTCATCGGCATCCCCTTCTACGTGTGGGACCTCGCCGACCGCTTCCGGGAGGACGTGGTCGAGGACTTCGTCGCCGAGTACGAGGCCGGCCGCACCCCGAACCCCTGCCTGCGCTGCAACGAGAAGATCAAGTTCGCCGCGCTGCTCGACAAGGCGCTCGCCCTCGGCTTCGACGCCGTCTGCACCGGTCACTACGCCCAGGTGATCCTCCGCGAGGACGGCACCCGCGAGCTGCACCGCGCCTCCGACATGGCCAAGGACCAGAGCTACGTCCTCGGCGTGCTGGACGACCGGCAGCTCGCGCACGCGATGTTCCCGCTCGGCGACACCGTCACCACCAAGGACGAGATCCGCGCGGAGGCCGAGCGCCGGGGCCTCGCGGTGGCCAAGAAGCCCGACTCGCACGACATCTGCTTCATCGCCGACGGCGACACCCAGGGCTTCCTGGCCGACCGGCTCGGCAAGGCCGAGGGCGACATCGTCGACGAGGCGGGCAACCGGCTCGGCACGCACGAGGGCGCGTACGGGTACACCATCGGCCAGCGCAAGGGCCTCAGGATCGGCACCCCGGCCCCCGACGGCAAGCCGCGCTACGTCCTGGACATCTCCCCGGTGAACAACACCGTCACCGTCGGCCCGGCAGAGGCCCTCGACGTCGACGCCCTGCGCGCGATCAAGCCCCGCTGGTGCGGCACCGCCCCCACCGGCCCCGGCACCTACACCGCCCAGCTCCGCGCCCACGGCGGCGAGACCGAGGTGCGCGCGGAACTGGTCGACGGGACCCTGGAGGTCACGTTCACGGAGCCGGTGCGCGGCGTCGCCCCCGGCCAGGCGATCGTGCTGTACGACGGCACGCGCGTGGTGGGCTCGGCGACCATCGCGTCCACCACGCGCGCGACGGCGGGTGTGGCCTGATCCGTCCCGGCGTGAGCCGCCCCGCCTGACACCAACCGGCGTGGCGAGAAGCCCCCGGAATTCGCCTTCTGCGGGGGCTTCATCGCTCAGTCCACCTCGACCTCGTAGAAGCACAGGTGGTCCTTGATCTCCGCCACCCCCGGCTTCGGATCCGGGTACGCCCACACGACGTCCGCCGCGTCCGGCAGCGACCAGTAGGAGGCGTCACCCTTGAAGGGGCAGTGCGTGTGCGTGTCGGACGGGGTCAGCAGGTCGATACGCACGTCCTGGGGCGGGATGTAGTACCGCTCCGGAAGGCCCGTCTCCCGCAGCACCAGTGCCTTGTCGCTCTCCGCCAGCACCTGCTCGCCGTGCACCACGCGCACGTGCCGGTCGCTCGGCTCGACGGTGATGTCGTGTCCCTTGGTCACGGTCGTCCTCCTCGGTGACAGTGGTCTCGGTCACTACAGCGTGCCCGGAGGCCGGGTTCTTCCCCTCCGGGCAGGGCCGTACGGTGGACGCCATGAACATCTGCGTCTTCCTCTCCGCCGCCGACCTCGACGAGCGCTACACGCGCCCCGCGAAGGAGTTCGCCGAACTGCTCGGCAAGGGCGGTCACACCCTCGTGTGGGGCGGCTCCGACGTCGGACTCATGAAGGTGGTCGCCGACGGCGTGCAGGGGTCCGGAGGACGCCTGCTGGGGGTCTCCGTGGACTTCCTGGCGGCCAAGGCGCGCGAGGGCGCCGACGAGATGGTCATCGCCCGGGACCTCGCCGAGCGCAAGCGGCTGCTGCTGGAGAAGGCCGACGCCGTGGTGATCATGGTGGGCGGCACCGGCACGCTGGACGAGGCCACGGAGATCCTGGAGCTGAAGAAGCACGGGCACACCGACAAGCCGGTCGTCCTGCTCAACACGGCCGGCTTCTACGACGGCCTCAAGGAGCAGTTCCGCCGGATGGAGGACGAGGGCTTCCTGCCCCGGCCCCTCACCGAGTTGGTGTTCTTCGCCGAGGAGCCGGTCGGGGCGCTGGCCTACCTGGAGGAGAGCCAGGGCGTCGGGTGAGCCCGCGGTGATGCGAGCATGGCGGGCATGGCTACACATGTGATCACCGGAGCGGGCTCCGGCATCGGCGCGGCCGTCACCCGCCGCCTGCACGAACGCGGCGACGAGATCGTGCTGCACGCGCGCGACGCGGGCCGGGCGAAGGAACTGCAGGCCGCGTTCCCCGGCGCGAAGACGCTGGTCGGCGACCTGGCGGACCCGGAAAAGCTCTCCTGGGCCTTCTCGCACCAGACCCTGCCCGACCGCGTGGACTCGCTGCTGCACATCGCCGGCGTGGTCGACCTCGGCCCGGTCGGCGACCTCACCCCGAAGACCTGGCGCCACCAGCTGGGCGTCAACCTGGTCGCGCCCGCCGAGCTGACCCGCCTCTTCCTGCCCCAGCTGCGCGTCGCCCGGGGCCACGTGTTCTTCGTCAACTCCGGCTCCGGTCTGAACGCCCACGCCGGCTGGTCCGCGTACGCCGCCTCCAAGCACGGCCTGAAGGCCCTGGCCGACGCCCTGCGCCAGGAGGAGCACGCGAACGGCGTCCGCGTCACCTCGGTCTACCCCGGCCGCACCGCCAGCCCCATGCAGGCCAAGGTCCACCAGCAGGAGGGCAAGGAGTACGACCCCGCCGAGTGGATCGATCCCGAGTCGGTCGCCACGACGATCCTGATGGCCCTGGACCTGCCCAGGGACGCGGAGGTCAACGACCTGACGGTGCGCCCGGGGCGGTGACGGGACGTGGGGGCGGGCGCCGGACGCGACCTCCCGCATAGGCTGGCCGGGTGAGCGACAACAGCCAGACCAGCCCGAGTTTCGGCCCCGCCACCGGCGTCGGCTCCCTGCCGGGGGACGACGCCCGTGAGGCCGTCAAGACCGCCACCGGCACCTTCGAGGACTTCCCGTACCTTCCCGAGCTGCCCGCCCGCGGCCCCGGCGCCGACATGATCGGCCGCACCGCCGGGATGCTCGTCGAGCTGTACGCGCGCGTGGAGCCCAGCGGCTGGCGGCTCGGCGACCGGCCGGGACGTGACACCAAGCGGGCCCGGGCCTGGCTCGGGGAAGACCTCGACGCCCTGGAGGAGTTCACCCAGGGGTACGAGGGGCCGCTGAAGGTCCAGGCCGTCGGCCCCTGGACGCTCGCAGCCGCCCTGGAGCTCCGGAACGGCGAGGCGGTCCTCTCCGACGCCGGCGCGTCCCGCGACCTCGCCGCCTCGCTCGCGGAAGGGCTGCGCCTGCACCTCGCAGAGGTCCGGCGCCGCGTCCCCGGCGCCCGGCTCGTGCTCCAGCTCGACGAGCCGTCCCTCACCGCCGTACTGCGCGGCCGGGTGCGGAGCGCCAGCGGCTACCGCACCCACCGGGCCGTCGACCGCCAGGTCGTCGAGGCCGCGCTCCGGGACGTCGCCGGGGTGCACGGCGAAGGGCCCGTCGTGGTCCACTCCTGCGCACCGGACGTGCCGTTCGCACTGCTGCGCCGGGCGGGCGTCGCGGGCGTCTCCTTCGACTTCTCGCTCCTCACCGAGCGTGACGACGACGTGATCGGTGAGGCGGTCGAGGCCGGCACCCGGCTCTTCGCCGGTGTCGTGCCGGGCACGGATGCCGCATTGTCAGACCCTGCCGGTAGCGTCATGGGTGTCAGGACGCTGTGGCGCAGGCTGGGGCTGCACCCGGGGCTTCTCACGGAGGCGGTCACCGTCACGCCGACGTGCGGACTCGCGGGCGCGTCCCCCGACTACGCCCGCCGGGCGCTCGCCCACTGCGTCCGGGCGGCGAGATCCCTCGCGGACAACCCAGAGTAACGGGAGGACAACACGGTGGCCGGCGACAAGCAGGCGGAGACGACGAGCGTGCCCGCCGAGGCGCGCGAGAAGCACGTGCAGCTCGCTGAGCAGATCGAGGAGCACCGCTTCCGGTACTACGTGAAGGACGCCCCCGTCGTCAGCGACGCGGACTTCGACCGGCTGCTGCGTTCCCTGGAGGAGCTGGAGGAGGAGTACCCGGAGCTGCGCACCCCGGACTCTCCCACCCAGAAGGTCGCCGGGTCCTACGAGACGGAGTTCACGGCCGTAGAGCACCGCTCGCGCATGCTCTCCCTCGACAACACCTTCAACGACGAAGAGCTGGCCGCCTGGACCGAGCGCATCGCCAGGGAGCTGGGCGAGCAGGAGTACCACTTCCTGTGCGAGCTGAAGGTCGACGGACTCGCCGTCAACCTCACCTACGAGCGCGGCCGGCTCGTCCGCGCGGCCACCCGCGGCGACGGCCGCACCGGCGAGGACATCACCCCCAACGTCCGCACCATCACCGAGATCCCGGAGCGCCTGAAGGGCGACGAGGTCCCCGACCTCGTGGAGATCCGCGGCGAGGTCTACTTCCCGATGGAGAAGTTCCAGGAGCTCAACGCCCGCCTGGTCGCGGCCGGCGACAAGCCCTTCGCCAACCCGCGCAACGCGGCGGCCGGTTCGCTGCGCCAGAAGGACCCGCGCGTCACCGCCACCCGCCCGCTGCACATGGTGGTCCACGGCATCGGCGTCCTGGAGGGCTACTCGGGCATGACCCGCCTCTCCCAGGCCTACGACCTGCTGAAGACCTGGGGCCTGCCCACCTCCCCGCACAACAGGGTGGTCGACGGCCTCGACGGCGTACGCGACTTCATCGCGTACTACGGCGAGAACCGGCACTCCGTGGCGCACGAGATCGACGGTGTCGTCGTCAAGCTCGACGAGATCCGCCTCCAGGGACGCCTCGGCTCCACGGCCCGCGCGCCGCGCTGGGCCATCGCCTACAAGTACGCGCCGGAAGAGGTCAACACCAAGCTCGTCGACATCAAGGTCGGCGTCGGCCGCACCGGCCGCGTCACACCGTACGCGCAGGTCGAGCCGGTCACCGTGGCCGGCAGCGAGGTGGAGTTCGCCACTCTGCACAACCAGGAGGTCGTCAAGGCCAAGGGCGTGCTCATCGGCGACACTGTGGTGCTGCGCAAGGCCGGTGACGTGATCCCGGAGATCCTCGGGCCGGTCGCCGACCTGCGGGACGGCACCGAGCGGGAGTTCGTCATGCCGGCCGAGTGCCCCGAGTGCGGGACGCCGCTGAAGGCCATGAAGGAGGGCGACATCGACCTCCGCTGCCCCAACGCCCGTACCTGTCCCGCTCAGTTGCGCGAGCGCGTCTCCTACCTCGCCGGCCGGGAGTGCCTGGACATCGAGCACTTCGGCGGTGTCGTCGCGGCCGCGCTGACCGGGCCGCTGGAGCCGGCCGACCCGCCGCTGGTGGACGAGGGCGATCTCTTCGACCTCACCGTCGAGAAGCTGCTGCCCATCAAGGCGTACGTCCTCGACCCGGACAGCGGACTGCCCAAGCGCGATCCCAAGACCGGCGAGGAGAAGATCGCCACGGTCTTCGCCAACAAGGAGGGCGAGCCGAAGAAGAACACCCTCGCCCTGCTGAAGCACATCGAGGAGGCCAAAGCCCGCCCGCTCGCCCGCTTCCTCAACGGGCTCTCCATCCGGCACGTCGGGCCGGTCGCCGCCCAGGCCCTGGCCCGCGAGTTCCGTTCGCTCGACCGCATCGAGCAGGCCACCGAGGCCGAGTTGTCGAACACCGACGGCGTCGGCCCGATCATCGCCGGAGCCCTCAAGGAGTGGTTCGCCGAGGAGTGGCACCGTGAGATCGTCCGCAAGTGGAAGGCGGCCGGAGTCCCACTGGAGGACCGGTCGACGGGGGAGGACGACGGGCCGCGCCCGCTCGAAGGACTCACCGTCGTCGTCACCGGCACACTGGAGAAGTTCACCCGGGACGGAGCCAAGGACGCCCTGCAGAGCAGAGGCGCGAAGGTGACCGGATCGGTGTCCAAGAAGACGTCGTTCGTCGTGGTCGGTGACAACCCGGGATCGAAGTACGACAAGGCGATGCAACTGAAGGTGCCGGTTCTGAACGAGGACGGTTTCACCGTCCTGCTCGAACAAGGACCCGAAGCGGCGGCCGACGTCGCACTTTCGGCTGAGGAATAGCGGTTGAAGGCCACCCGATCGGCGCATACCAGATGCATACGGGTGGCCAGGTCGCATTCGGGCAACCGTCGACGACCGGTGCCCCTGGAAGCCTTCCGCGGCCTACTGTTGAGATGTGCGCCTGCCGTGCCCAGTTGCGGTCGGGGCATCCCCCTGCCCCCGAGGGACAGGGGGAAGGGTTGTCCGACGCGGCGCTGTTGAGGGTGGCCGAGGCGGGGGCCGCGTGGCGTGGGCACCGCCGGCTGTGAGAGGGACGGGAATGGAACCGACCGAGAGCGCCGCCGCGGGCTCACGGCAGCGCCTGCGCCGCAGGGTGGGCGCGTGGCACGTGAGCCGGTGGCTCGGGCAGCGCGGTGGCGGCGCACCGCCTCCCGCGGCGGCCTCCCGCGGCTCCGCGCCGCCGTCCCCCGCCCGTGGCTCCGCGCCGCCGTCCCCCGCCCGTGGCTCCGCGCCGCCGTCCCCCGCCCGTGGCTCCGCGACGCTGTACGCGGCCCGTGGCTCCGGGCCGTCGGCCGCCCGCCACCCTTCCGTCCTGTCCGACACCGACGCCGACGGCGAACGGCACCTGTCCTGGCCCGCGTTGCCCGCGGCGATCGTCGCGGCCGCGGCCTTCGTGCTGGGCGCCGGGTTCTACCGTGCGTTCACCGACGGCCACGCCCTCTTCCCGGCCGGCATCGCCGGCTGGTCCCTGGCCGTGCTGACCGGCATCGTCGTCGGCCATCTGGTGATGCTCGGCCGCTCCCGCTGGTGGGGCGGCACCGGCTCCGGCGCCGCCCTCACCCTCGCCGTCCTGATGCTGTACGGCTGGGTTCCGGCCGGCATGGTCAGCCTCACCGTCGTCGTCCTGGTCGGCATAGCCCGCCGGGGCCGCTGGCGACAGGGCGTCCTGCACGGCGCGGTGGACATCCTCGGCATCGCCGCGGGCGCCCTGCTGCTGGGCGTCTGCGGCTCCGTGCCCTCCGTGGAGGAACCCTGGGACCCGGACACCTGGGGGGTGTACGCGGCGCCCAAGGTGGTGCTCGTCGCGGTCGCCTACCTCGCCGTCACCCGCGCCCTGCTGTGGTACCTGCAGACACCCCGCCCCGGCCTGCCCACCGTCGCCCGCACCGCCCTGGTCAGACATGGCCTGGTCGCCGTCGCGCTGCTCGGCATCGCCCCGCTGGTCTGCGTGGTCGCCGTCGCCAAGCCGCTGCTGCTGCCGTTGTTCTCCATCCCGCTGATCGCCCTCGACTCCACGCTGTGGATCGCCCGCGCCCGGGCCGAGGAGCAGTTGCGGGATCCGCTCACCGGGCTGCCCAACCGGCAGTGGCTGCTCGAGCGGACCTGGACCGCCCTGGACGACGCCGAGCGCATCGGTGCCCGCGCCGCCCTGATGCTGATCGACCTGGACCGTTTCCGGTCGGTCAACGACACTCTGGGACACCTCGCCGGCGACCGGCTGCTGCTGCAGACCGCCGACCGGCTGCGGCAGGCCCTGCCGCGCGGAGCGGAGGCCGCGCGGCTCGGTGGCGACGAGTTCGCCGTTCTCCTGCCCGTCGCCGACTCCACCACGTCGGTGACCCGGATGGCCCGGGGCCTGGTCGCCGCGCTCAGCTCCCCGATGGACCTGGACGGGCTCACCCTCGTCCTGGAGGCCAGCGCCGGGGTCGCCGTCTTCCCCGACCACGCGCTGGACGCCGAAGGACTGCTGCGCCGCGCGGACGTGGCGATGTACCAGGCGAAGCGGGACCGTACGGGCGTGGAGGTCTACGAGTCCAAGCGGGACTCCAACACCCCGGACCGCCTCGGGCTGCTGGGCGACCTGCGCCGGGCCCTGGACGCCGGCGAGGTCGAACTGCACTACCAGCCCAAGGTCCGCTTCGACGGACAGGTCGCGGGCCTGGAAGCCCTGGTCCGCTGGGTGCACCCCGAGCGCGGCAAGGTGCCGCCGGACGAGTTCATAGCGATCGCCGAGTCCTCGGGCCTGATGCCCCATCTGACGGAGTACGTGCTGGAGACGGCCCTCGGACAGGTCGCGCGCTGGCGCTCCCAGGGCCTGTTCGTGCCCGTCGCGGTCAACGTCTCCCCGCGTGACGTCCACACCCCCGGCTTCGCGGGCGCGGTCGCCGCCCGGCTCGCCCGGCACGGCGTCCCGGCGGGGGCGCTCCAACTGGAGATCACGGAGCACGTCCTCCTGGAGGACCCGCAGCGCGCCGCCGACACCCTCAACGCGCTGACCGGGCACGGCGTGAAGATGTCCCTGGACGACTTCGGCACCGGCTACTCCTCCCTCGTCCACCTGCGCCGGCTCCCGGTCAGCGAGCTGAAGATCGACCGCTCGTTCGTCGCCCGGCTGGCCGTCGACACCGAGGACGCGGCGATCGTGCGCTGCACCGTCGACCTCGCGCACTCGCTCGGCCTGCTCGTCGTCGCCGAGGGCGTGGAGGACGACGAGACGTGGGAGCGCCTGCGCGACCTGGGCTGCGACGCCGTACAGGGCTGGCTGGTGGCGGCCGCGATGCCGCCCGAGGAGACGACGGCGTGGCTGCGTGCCCGGGGCTCGGGGGGCTGGGTGCGGCCTGCCGCCGCGCTGCCCGTGGCGGCGACCGACGAGTGACCTGTCCACCCGCCGGCCCCTGCCACTCGTCCGACGAGTGTGCCCCTCACCGAGGAGGCGTCCGCCGGTTCCGCCGGCGGCCGTCCACCGGGCGAGGCCCGGCGGGCCTCCCGGCTCGTCCCGTGCGGTCCGCGGGTCGGCCCGTGGTGTGGCCCGCCGTGCGGTTCGTGGGTCAGTCCGCGGTGTGGCCCGCCATGCGGTCCGTGGGTCGGCCCGCCGTGCGGTCCGCCGTGCGGTCCGTGGGTCAGTCCGCGGTGCGGTCCGCGGCGTTCTGCGGCACGAAATGAGAGATCAGCAGGGCCAGCCGGCGTTCGTGGGCCCCCTCCGGTAGCCGGCCGCTGCGCATCAGGGTCACCAGTCCGTGCAGGCCGGCCCAGTACGTCTCGGTGAGCAGCCGGGGGTCCTCGCCCTCCGCCGCGGTCGGCTCGACGGCCTTCAGCAGTTCACCGAACGCCTCCTGGAGGGCCGCCGGAGCCTCGGGCGTGGCGAACGGCAGGTCCACCCGGTGCGTGAACATCGCGTCGTAGAGCGCGGGGCGCCGCCGTGCGAAGGCCGTGTACGCCTGGCCGACCGCTGCCAGCGTCCCGCGCGTGCCCTCGGCCGCCGCGGCCGACGCCCGCAGCTCGGCCGTGAGTTCCTCGCAGCCCCGCACCGCGACCGCCGCCATGATCGCGTCCTTGCCCTTGAAATGGCTGTAGAGGACCGGCTGGCTGTACTCGATCTCGGCGGCCAGCCGACGGGTGGTGACCGCGTCCCAGCCCTCCGCCTCGGCCAGGTCCCGCGCGGCCGTCACGATCAGTCGCTCGCGTTCCGCTCGTTCGCGCTCCCGGCGCCTCTGGATCGTCATGCCCGGGAGTCTAGCAGTGCTAGCCATTCTGTCGGTGCTCTGCTAGCGTCACTCTCATCCCTAGCGCTGCTAGCAAGGAGTAGTCGTGACCGTCGCCGCGTACACCCTGGCCGTCGTGCTCAACCTGTTCTGCCTGTTCCTCGGCTACCGCTTCCTGTTCCAGCCCGCCCCGGCCGCCACCGGCTACGGCGTCCCGGCCGACGCGGGGGGCGACGCCGGCGCCTATCTGACGATCAAGGGCCTGAGGGACGGGACGTTCGGCCTGGTGGGGCTGGCGCTGCTGGCCTTCGCGGGCGCCCGCGCCGAGGCGTGGTTCATGCTGGGCGTGGCCCTCGTGCCGCTCGGCGACACGCTCATAGTGCTGCGCCACGGGGGTGCGAAAGCCGTGGCCTTCGGCATTCACTTCGCCACCGCGGTCGTCGTCCTCATCAGCGCCGGCCTGCTCTTCGCGGTCTGAGCGCCGACACGCCCGCGGCCGGGAGACAGCGGCGGGGGGAAACCGTTTAACGGGCACGGGGCGCCGCCCCATAGGATTGGGCCAAACCGACTTGCCAAAGCCGATTTGCCCACACCACACACACTCACCCCAGAGGAACGCTGCATGCCTGGCATCACGCGCGAGGAGGTCGCCCACCTCGCCCGGCTGGCGCGTCTGGAGCTGAAGCCCGAAGAGCTCGAGCACTTCGCGGGACAGCTGGACGACATCATCGGCGCGGTCGCCCGCGTCAGTGAGGTCGCCGACCAAGACGTACCGCCGACCTCGCACCCGCTCCCGCTGACGAACGTCATGCGGCCGGACGAGGTCCGTCCGTCGCTCACGCCCGAGCAGGCGCTCTCCGGCGCCCCGGCCCAGGAGCAGCAGCGTTTCAAGGTGCCGCAGATCCTGGGGGAGGAGTAACCGCCATGAGCGACATCATCAAGCTCACCGCGGCCGAGATCGCCGCGAAGATCGCCTCCGGCGAACTGACGGCCGTCGAGGTCACCGAGGCCCACCTGGCCCGTATCGAGGCCGTCGACGAGAAGGTGCACGCCTTCCTGCACGTCGACCGCGAGGGCGCCCTCGCGCAGGCCCGCGCCGTCGACGAGAAGCGGGCGCGCGGCGAGAAGCTCGGCCCGCTGGCCGGCGTGCCGCTCGCGCTCAAGGACATCTTCACCACCGAGGGCGTTCCCACGACCGTCGGCTCGAAGATCCTCGAGGGCTGGATCCCGCCGTACGACGCGACCGTCACCAAGCGCCTCAAGGCCGCCGACGTCGTCATCCTCGGCAAGACCAACATGGACGAGTTCGCCATGGGGTCCTCGACGGAGAACAGCGCGTACGGCCCGACCGGCAACCCGTGGGACCTCACCAAGATCCCCGGTGGTTCCGGCGGCGGCTCCTCCGCCGCGCTCGCCGCCTTCCAGGCGCCGCTCGCCATCGGCACCGACACCGGCGGCTCCATCCGCCAGCCCGCGGCCGTCACCGGCACGGTCGGCGTCAAGCCGACGTACGGCGGCGTCTCCCGCTACGGCATGGTGGCCTTCTCCTCCTCCCTCGACCAGGGCGGCCCCTGCGCCCGCACGGTCCTGGACGCGGCCCTGCTGCACGAGGTGATCGCCGGGCACGACCCGATGGACTCCACCTCCATCGACGCCCCGGTCCCCGCGGTCGTCGAGGCCGCCCGCAACGGCAGCGTCGCCGGCATGCGCGTCGGCGTCGTCAAGCAGTTCCGCGGCGAGGGCTACCAGCCCGGCGTCATCCAGCGCTTCGACGAGTCCGTCGAACTGCTCGAGGAACTGGGCGCCGAGGTCGTCGAGCTGGACTGCCCGTCCTTCGACCTCGCCCTGTCGGCGTACTACCTGATCGCGCCCTCGGAGTGCTCCTCCAACCTCGCCCGCTTCGACGGCCTGCGCTACGGCGCGCGCGTCGGCGACGACGGCACGCACTCCGCCGAGGAGGTCACCTCCCTGACCCGCGAGGCCGGCTTCGGCCCCGAGGTCAAGCGCCGCATCATGCTCGGCACGTACGCCCTGAGCTCGGGCTACTACGACGCGTACTACGGCAGCGCCCAGAAGGTGCGCACCCTGATCAAGCAGGAGTTCGAGCAGGCCTTCGAGCAGGTCGACGTGATCGTCTCCCCGACGACGCCGACCACCGCCTTCGCGATCGGCGAGCGCGCCGACGACCCGATGGCGATGTACCTCGCCGACCTGTGCACCATCCCCACCAACCTGGCGGGCAACGCGGCCATGTCGCTGCCCTGCGGCCTCGCCCCCGAGGACAACCTGCCGGTGGGTCTGCAGATCATCGCCCCCGCCATGAAGGACGAGCGGCTCTACAAGGTCGGCGCCGCCGTCGAGGCCGCCTTCGTGGAAAAGTGGGGCCACCCGCTGATCGAGGAGGCACCGTCGCTGTGAGTGCACTGACCAAGGCCAAGGGCTTCAAGAAGTCCAAGTCGGGTCTGTACGTCTCGATGGCCACGTCGGCGTTCGGCGCCGTCGGGGTCTACAAGCAGATCAAGAAGGCCCGGAGCGACAGCGACACCCTGCGGCTGCTCGACGCCGTCGTGACGGGCGCCGCGGTCGTCACCAACCTCGCCATCCTGTACCGCGAGCTGAAGCGTCTCGGCGACGACGACGTCCTGCTGGGCTGAGAGGGAAGTTTCACCGTGACCACCACGACCGACCTGGTGTCGTACGAGGACGCGCTGGCGTCGTACGACCCCGTCATGGGCCTCGAGGTCCATGTCGAACTCGGCACCCGCACCAAGATGTTCTGCGGCTGTTCGACCGCACTGGGCGCCGACCCCAACACCCAGACCTGCCCCGTCTGCCTCGGCATGCCCGGCGCGCTCCCGGTCGTCAACGCGACCGGGGTCGAGTCGGCGATCCGGATCGGTCTCGCACTGAACTGCGAGATCGCCGAATGGTGCCGCTTCGCCCGGAAGAACTACTTCTATCCGGACATGCCGAAGAACTTCCAGACCTCCCAGTACGACGAGCCGATCGCCTTCGACGGCTACCTCGACGTGCAGCTGGAGGACGGGGAGACCTTCCGCGTGCAGATCGAGCGCGCCCACATGGAGGAGGACACCGGCAAGTCGCTGCACGTAGGCGGCGCGACGGGCCGAATCCACGGCGCCTCGCACTCCCTCCTCGACTACAACCGCGCCGGCATCCCGCTCATCGAGATCGTCACCAAGCCGATCGAGGGAGCGGGCGAGCGGGCCCCCGAGGTCGCGCGGGCCTACGTCCGTGAACTGCGCGAACTCATCCGTGCCCTCGGCGTGTCCGAGGCCCGCATGGAGATGGGCCAGATGCGCTGCGACGTGAACCTGTCGCTGCGCCCGCACGGCCGGGAGAAGTTCGGCACCCGCTCGGAGACGAAGAACGTCAACTCGCTGCGGTCCGTGGAGCGCGCGGCCCGCTTCGAGATCCAGCGGCACGCCGCCGTGCTGAACGACGGCGGCACGATCATCCAGGAGACCCGCCACTTCCACGAGGACACGGGGTCCACCACCTCGGGCCGCGTGAAGGAGGAGGCGGAGGACTACCGGTACTTCCCGGAGCCCGACCTGGTGCCCGTGGCCCCCTCGCGCGAGTGGGTCGAGGAGATCCGGTCCGCCCTGCCCGAACTGCCGCTGGTGCGCCGCAACCGGCTCCGCGAGGAGTGGGGCATCTCCGGCACCGACATGCAGTCGATCCTCAACGCCGGCGCGCTGGACCCGATCGTCGCCACGATCGACGCCGGTGCCGACGCGGCCTCCGCCCGCAAGTGGTGGATGGGCGAGCTGGCCCGCAGCGCCAACGAGTCGGGCACGTCGCTCGACGAGCTGGCGATCACGCCGGAGCAGGTCGCGCGGGTCACCGAGCTCGTCACCAAGGGCGACCTGAACGACAAGCTGGCCCGCCAGGTCATCCTGGGCGTCCTCGCCGGTGAGGGCACGCCGGACGAGGTCGTCGACAAGCGCGGCCTGAAGGTCGTCTCCGACGAGGGCGCGCTGACCACCGCCGTCGACGAGGCCATCGCCGGCAACCAGGGCGTCGTGGACAAGATCCGCGGCGGCAAGGTGGCCGCGGTGGGCGCCCTGGTCGGCGCGGTCATGAAGGCGACCCGGGGTCAGGCGGACGCGGCGCGCGTCAAGGAGCTGATCCTGGAGAAGTTGGGCGTCGAGGGCTGAGCGCCCGCCCGCGCCACGTGACGGGGCGGTGCTCCCGGACCTCGTGTCCTGGAGCACCGCCCCTCGTGTTCACCTCGTCAGCGTGGGGTCGGCGAGCAGCAGGTCGCCCATGTCGCAGCTGCTGTCCGGGTCGCTGTACGCGATGCGCAGCCGCAGCCCGTTCTCGACCTTCATCTTCAGCTCGCGCGGCTTGCCGAGATCGACCTGCCCGGTGAACAGGGACTGTCCGTCCACGGACACCTCGACGCGGGACGACGTGTTCGCCGACACGTCGGACACACCGGCGGTCATGGTGAGGTTCTTCCACTCACGACCCAGGTTGTACTCGGCCCATCCGCTGCACTTCTCGTCCCCGCCGCCGTCGGGAACGAGAGCCGTCTCGTAGTGCCGGTTGTTCATGGTGCCGTCGCCGACGGCGAGTGAGGCGAGAGTGGCCTGGGCGACCGTCTCGAAGGTCGTCAGCGACACCGAGGACGCCTGGTCCGCCACCCCGTCGTTCCCGGTGTCCGCCGAAGACTCGCCCGAGGATGGATCGGCGGTCGGCCCGCCGTCGGCCACCGGGCTCTCCACCGCCGCGTCCGGCGCCGCCGTGACGGTGGCCGTCGCCGTGACCGTCCTGGTCACGGCGGGAGACGCGCCGTTCTCGGTGCCGTCGTCGGCCATGGCCTGGACGCCGATGACGGCCAGCGAGGCGACGAGGGCCACGGCCAGCACGGGGACCAGCACCCGCCGCGCCTTGTCCCCGCCGGCCGGCCGACCGGGAACGGCGGTGGCGCCGGTGGCGTCCCCGGCACCGGGAAGCGGCGCGACGGGCGGTCCGAAGCTCCCGAGCGGGGCCGGGCGCCCGGGCTCGCTGCCGCCCGCGTCCGCCACCGGCGCCGCCGGGGCCGCCGGGGCGCCGACCGGCCCGGACTCGGGCGAGTGCGTGACGGTTGTCGGCGGTGCCTGGGGCCCCGCCCCGGAGACGGCCGAACCGGTCACCGTGGTCGGCGGCGCCTGCGGTCCTGCCGGGCCGGAGACGGCCGAACCGGTCACCGTCGTCGGCGGCGCCTGGGTCGGGCGCGGCGGCGGAGCCGTCGGTGCGGCCGTCACCGTCGTGGGCGGCTGCTGGGTGCCGGTGAACCCGGCGGGTACGGCGTCCCGCACCGGGTTCGTCGTCGACACCACCGCGTCCCGTACGTCGCTCAGCCAGGCGCGCAGGCTCTCCGGCCGCTGGGCCGGGTCCGTGGCGCAGACCGTGAGGACCCGCTCGGCGCGCTCCGGGGCGAGCATCCGCACCGACGGGAGTTCCGCCAGCGCCGCGCGCAGCTGCTCCGGGGTGCTGGGCGGCGTCTGCCCGCTCAGCAGGAAGTACGTGATGGCTCCGAACGCGTACCGGTCCGTGTTCGGAGTGCGCTTGCCGTCGAACACCTCGGGCGCCGCGTACCCGGGGGTGAACCAGACCTCCGCGGTCTGGTGGTCCGCGGTGAGCTTGCTGAGGCCGAAGTCGACGAGCGTGGCCTGGCCGTGGACGTCGACCATGATGTTGCCCGGCGACAGGTCGCCGTGGATCACGGTGCGCCCGGACGGGGTGGCCCGGCCGGAGTGCAGCCAGTCGAGGGTGTCGGCGAGCTGCTCCAGCACCCGGCCGACCTCCCGCCGCTCGGCATGCGTGGCGAGAGTGCGTTCGGCGCGCCAGTCCCGCAGGTCGAGGCCGTCGACGTGGTTCATGACCAGGACCAGCGCCCGTCCCGCGGCGGTCGCGGCCCCGCCCTGGGAGTGGATCGGCGGCCCCTCGAAGTGCTCCCGGACTCCCACGACCCCCGGCCGCCCCACGAAACGCAGCAGCTCTGCCTGGTCGTTCCACTTGGTGCTCAGCCGGTCGAACTGGTCCGGCGTGAGGGTGTTCTTCGCGTCGAGCACCTTGACGACCACCGTCTCGGGCTCGCCGTCCAGCTGGATCGTCGCCCGGTACAGCACGGCCTCGCCGCCCCGGCCGATCGAGTTGAGGAGCCGGTAGCGGTCGGGTGCCGCGTCCGGCCCGATGTAGTGCATGGCACTGTTCAAGTCAATTGCCCCCCGGCGTCGTTGAGTTGGTGGCTCAGTACGAGCATGTGGTGCCGTAGGTGAGCGCGCGACAGCTTGCCCGGCACCCGTCGCCCAAGTCAACGACAGCACCACGCCGCCCAGCGGTTCCCCGGAGCCGGAGCGGCGATATTGTGAATAAGCCCACGAAAACAGCAAACGATCATCTCTGCCTGAAAGAGTGACTTCGCATCGCTGATGCGTTCTTTGCGGGCTGTTCGCACCATGAACGACTGTTCCCGGTCAAAGATCCACAATCGGACACCCTGGGAGCACGCTCGTGGCAGCCCTAGCTCGCTGGTGCATCCAGCGCCGCCTCGTCGCAGTCCTGCTGTGGCTCGTCGCCTTCGGAGGCGTCGCCACGGCCGCCGTGGTCACCGGCTCCGCGTACTCCAACGACTACGGAGTCCCCGGCACCGACTCCGACCGCGCCTCCCGGCTGCTCGCCTCCGGCTTCCCCGACCTGGGTGGCGACAGCGACACGATCGTGTGGCACACCACGACGGACACCGTCCGTGCCGCCGACGTCGAACAGGTCATGTCCCGCACCCTGGACCGCATCGCGGACCTGCCCGGGGTGGCCTCGGTGACCAACCCGTACGACGACGCCGACTCGCCCATGATCAGCGAGAACGCCCGCACCGCCTACGCCTCGGTCACCTTCGCGGACGCCCCCCAGGACCTCGACGCGGCCGAGGCGCGGGCCGTGGTCGACATCGCGGAGGCGGCCGAGACCGACGGGCTCCGGATCGAACTGGGCGGCGGCGCCGTCGCCCTCACCCAGGCGCCGGACGGCCATCTCGCCGAGGCCGTCGGAGTGACCGTGGCCGCGGTCGTGCTCTTCCTCGCCTTCGGCTCCCTCGCCGCCGCCGTGCTGCCCATCGCCACCGCGCTGGTCTCCGTCGGCACCGCCTACGCCGGCATCACCCTGCTCGGCCACGCCATGACCGTCGCGGACTTCGCGCCCATGCTGGGCACCCTCGTCGGACTCGGCGTGGGCATCGACTACGCGCTGTTCATCGTCACCAGACACCGGCGCGGACTGAAGCGGGGACTCTCCGTGGCCGAGGCCGCCGAGAACGCCGTCGCGACCACCGGACGCGCGGTCGTCTTCGCGGGGGCCACCGTCTGCATAGCCCTGCTGGGCATGCTGATCCTCCGGCTCAGCTTCCTGGGCGGCGTCGCCATCGCCGCCTCGCTGACCGTCGTCCTCACCGTCGCCGCCTCCGTGACCCTGCTGCCGGCGCTGCTGTCGTACATCGGCCCGCGCGCCCTGAGCCGGCGCGAGCGGCGCCGGCTCGCCGAGCGCGGCCCCGAACCCGAGCTGCCGACCGGGTTCGCCGCCCGCTGGTCGGCGTTGGTCGAGCGGCACCCCAAACTGCTCGGCGCCGTCGCCCTCGTCGTCATCACCGTGCTCGCGCTGCCCGCCCTGGGACTGCGCCTGGGCACCTCCGACCAGGGCAACGACCCCAAGGGCACCACCACCCGCCAGGCCTACGACCTCCTCGCCGAGGGCTTCGGACCCGGCGTGAACGGCCCTCTCACCCTGGTCACCGAGGTCGGCGGCGCCGAGGACCGGCTCGCGCTGGACAACCTCGACGCCGCCCTGCGCACCACCGAGGGCGTCCGGGCGGCGACACCGGTGACGTACAACTCCGGCGGCGACACCGCGTACCTCACCGTCGTACCCGAGTCGGCCCCGCAGTCCCGGACCACCAGCGACCTCGTCGACCGGCTGCGCTCCGAGGTGCTGCCCCGCGCCGAGTCCGGCACCGCCCTCGACGTGCACGTCGGCGGCGTGACGGCCGGCTACGACGACTTCGCCGACGTCATCGTCGGCAAGCTGCCCCTCTTCGTCGGCGTCGTGATAGGCCTGGGCTGCCTGCTGCTCCTGCTGGCCTTCCGCTCCGTCGGCATCCCGGTCAAGGCCGCCGCGATGAACGTCGCCGCCGTCGCCGCCTCCTTCGGTGTCGTCGTGGCGATCTTCCAGTGGGGCTGGGGGAGCGAACTGCTCGGCCTCGGCAGCGCCGGCCCGATCGAACCCTTCCTGCCCGTGATCATGGTGTCGGTGCTCTTCGGGCTCTCCATGGACTACCAGGTCTTCCTGGTCAGCCGGATGTACGAGGAGTGGCTGGAGACCGGCGACAACCGCCGTGCCGTCCGTGTCGGCCTCGCCGAGACCGGCCGGGTGATCAACTCCGCCGCGGTCATCATGATCTCGGTCTTCCTCGCCTTCGTCCTCAGCGGCGACCGCGTGATCGCCATGTTCGGCATCGCGCTCGCCGCCGCCGTAGCCCTGGACGCCTTCGTCCTCCGTACGCTCCTGGTGCCCGCCCTGATGCACCTGCTCGGCAGCGCCAACTGGTGGCTGCCGCGGCGGCTGGACAAGCTCCTGCCGCGCATCAGCATCGAGCCGCCCGAGTGCCGCGTCGCCCATGAGAGGCTGGCCGCGGCGACGGACGCCGAAGTGGCGGACGTCCTGGCGGAGGAGGAACGAAAGCGGGATGTACGCGATATCACTGGGTGACGACGGAGCCGAACTGCGCCCCCTGGAGACCTGGCACGCCGAGGAGTTCCTGGCCCACCTGAACCGGGGCAGGGAGTTCATCACACAGCACATCCCCTTCGGGGTGAAGGCCACCGATGTCGACTCCGCCCGCGAGCTGATCCAGGCGTACGCCGACCGGCACGCCGCCGACAGCGGCTTCCTGCACGGGCTGTGGCTGGACGACAAGCTCGTCGGCGGCCTGCTCTTCCGGGTCTTCGACGCGGCCACCGGCGTCTGCGAGATCGGCTGCTGGCTGGAGCCCGCCGGGACGGGGCGCGGCCTGGTCACGCGCGGCGCCCGGGTACTGATCGACTGGGCGTTCGACGAGCGCGGCATGCACCGCGTGGAATGGCACGCGTCGTCCGCCAACACCCCGAGTGTCGACGCGGCCCGGCGACTCGGCATGATGCGTGAGGGCGTGTTGCGCGAGAGCTTCCCCTACCGGGGTGCCCGCCAGGACATGGAGGTGTGGGCGGTGCTCGCGCCCGAGTGGCGTGCGGCACGTGAGGCACGCGCGCGTGCCGCTCACAAGGATCATTAAGGGACCTCTCAGACAGCGTCCGTACGGTGCGAGACATGGGAACGAAGACAGTGGACGAGACCGGCGTGAAGACCGACCTGCACAAGACGGACGAGGCGGCCGAGGCCCCTGAGAGCGCCCAGGCCGAGAACGCCGAGGCCGGGACCCCGGACGCCGCCGAGGACGACGCCACGACGGATGCCGAAGCGACGGACGACGCCGATTCCGCCACCACCGAGAACGAGGACTCCACCGGCGTCGGCCAGGGTGCGGGCGCCGTCGTCTCCGCGGGGCTCGGCCTCGTCTCGCTGACGGGGAGCTGGGTCGGCACCGTCGCCTCCAACCGCGAGTCGGTCTTCGGACAACTCGAGACGTCCTCGTCCTCGAACGTGCAGGACATGCTCGAAAGGGGCTACGGCGACGCCTGGCAGGCCACCGCGCTCTGGGGTGGCGTCTTCGCGCTGATCGCGCTGATCGTCGGCGTCGTGGTGCTGGTCCGGCCCGCGTTCGGCGTGCCCGGCAAGCCGCAGGCCGCGTGGATCAAGTCGGTCTCCTGGGCCGGTGTCGCGCTGGGCGTGATCGGTCTGGTCCTGGCCGTGCTCAAGTACACCAACGTCATCCTGGACGTGCCCGCCGTGGGCTGACGCTTACGCGGCCTCTGAGGGGTCTTAGGGCAACGGCGCGCCCCTGGCGCACGCCCTAAGACCCCTCACGCATGTCTAAGGCCCCGACCGGGTGCCGAAGATGCGGAACTCACCCGATGTGGCACACCCCCCTGGGAGACGAAGGTTGAGGCATCGCAACCGAGCGAAGCCGAAGCCGGCACCGGAACCGAATCCGAAGCCGGCACCGACGCCTCACCGAGGGACACACCATGTTCGAGTACGACCTCCAGCAGACCCGTTCCGCAGAACTCATCCGCCGCGCCGACGCGGCCCGGCTGGTCCGCGAGGCCGTCCGCGCCCGTCGCGCCGCCCGCCGGGAAACCCGCCGCGGTGCCGCCCCGGCGGAGAGCCATACGTCCAGGTTCCGCCGGCACCGGTTCGCCCGGGCCGCGTGAGCCGGGGGAGCGGGGAGGGCGGCCGCAGGGCCGCCCTCCCCGTCGCCGTTCCGCCCGCCGCCCTCCTCCCGCGACCCGCCGCCCCGTTGTCGGACCCGCGTGCGATGCTCTCGTCCGTGGAGACCAGGTCCGTGAGTCCCGTGTTCGTCGGCCGAGCCGGCGAACTGGACACGTTGCAGGACGCGCTCGTGCGCGCCGACACCGCCGAGCCGCAGGCACTGCTGCTCGGCGGCGAGGCAGGGGTCGGCAAGACCCGCCTCGTCGAGGAGTTCGCCGCCGCCGCACGCCGGCAGGACGCCGTCGTCGCGCTGGGCGGCTGCGTCGAGATCGGCGCCGACGGGCTGCCGTTCGCGCCCTTCTCCACCGCCCTGCGCGCACTGCGCCGCCAACTGCCCGGGGAACTGGCCGCCGCTGCCGCCGGGCAGGAGGAGGAACTGGCCCGGCTGCTGCCCGAGCTGGGCGAGACCGCCCCGGGCGCCGGCGGCGGCCGGCACGACGAGGAGAGCATGGCCCGCCTCTTCGAACTCACCGCCCGCCTGCTGGAGCGCGTCGCCGCCCGGCACACCGTGGTCCTCGTCCTGGAGGACCTGCACTGGGCCGACGCCTCCACCCGCCACCTGATCGCCTACCTCGTCCGCACCCTGCGCACCGGCCGCCTCGTCGTCCTCGCCACCTACCGCTCCGACGACATCCACCGCCGCCACCCGCTGCGCCCCCTGCTCGCCGAGATCGACCGGCTGCGCACCGTCCGCCGCCTCGAACTCGGCCGTTTCACCCGGGACGAGGTGTGCCGCCAGATCGCCGGCATCCTCGCGCACGAACCCGACCCGCTCCAGGTCGACGAGATCTTCGAACGCTCCGACGGCAACGCCTTCTTCGTCGAGGAACTCGCCGTCGCCGCCCACGAGGGCTGCTGCGCCGGCCTCACCGACTCCCTGCGCGACCTGCTCCTGGTCCGCGTCGAAGCCATGTCCGAGAGCGCGCAGCGGGTCGCCCGGATCGTCGCCGAGGGCGGCTCCACCGTCGAGTACCGGCTGCTCGCCGCCGTCGCCCGGCTCGCCGAGGACGACCTCATCGAGGCACTGCGGGCCGCCGTGAACGCCAACCTCCTGCTCCCCGCGCCCGACGGCGACGGCTACCGCTTCCGCCACTCCCTGGTCCGCGAGGCAGTCGGCGACGACCTGCTGCCCGGCGAGCGCTCCCGCCTCAACCGCCGCTACGCAGAAGCCCTCGACGCCGATCCGACACTGGTGCCGGCCGCCGAGCGCGTGATGCGCCTGGCCAGCTACTGGTACCACGCCCACGACCCCGCCAGGGCCCTGCCCGCCGTACTGGACGCCTCCGTCGAGGCCCGCCGCCGCCACGCCTACTCCGAGCAGCTGCGACTGCTGGAGCGCGCCATGGAACTGTGGGACTCCGCCCCCGACGACGTACGCGCCACCCTGCGCCCCGTCGACTACACCGAGGTCTACCCTCCCTGCGGCTGCGACCCCGCCACCAAGCCCCTGCGCTACCTGGACCTGATGGCCGAGGCCGCCGTCGCCGGGCGGCTGTGCGGGGAGCGCGAACGCGCCATGAAGATCACCAAGCGGGCCCTGCGCCTGCTGGAGGACGAGCAGGAGGCCGCCGGGGCGAACGCGTGCGGCCGGGACCCGCAGCGTGCCGCCTGGTTCTGGACGCAGCGCTCACTGCTGGTCCAGGCCCAGGGCCGCGGCGACGGCTGGCGGGAGCTCGGCATCGCCCAGGAACTGGTCCGCGGACTGCCGCCCTCCGAGGTGCACGCCGAGGTGCTCGCCATGGCCGCCAACTGGTCGATGCTCCACAACCCCGGCCCCGACGCCGTGACCGCCGCGGAGCGGGCCGTCGAGTACGCGCGCATGGTGGGCGCCGACGACATCGAGCTCAACGCCCGGCTCACCCTGGGCGGCCTGATGGTCGACGCGGGACACATCGACGCGGGCCTCGCGGAGATGCACCAGGTCAGAGACCTGGTGGTGGCGCAGGGGCGGTCCGCCGTGGTGGCCCGCAGCCACATCAACCTGCCCTCGGTCCTGGAGAGCGTCGGCCGCTCCCAGGAGGCACTCGGCATCCTGCGCGAGGGCGTCGAACTGACCCGGCGGATGGGCCTGCTGGAATCCGAGGCCTGGGTCTGGGGGAACCTCGCGGAGACGCTCATCTCCCTCGGCCGCTGGGACGAGGCCGTCGAGGCCGCGGACAGGGCCAGAGCCCCGGGCCGGAGTCCGGCACCACGCGGCGGCGCCGCCCTCAAACGCGCCGCCCTCGCACTCGCCCGCGGCGAGACGGCCGAGGCCGCCCGGCTGCTCGCCGAGGCCCGCGCCGCCTACGGCACGCACGACCCCATGCCGCAGCACCGACTGCCGCTGGCCGCCCTCACCCTCGGCCTCGCCGCCGCCGAGGGCCGCATCCTCGATGCCCGTGCCGAACTCGCCCGGGCCCTGGACGCGGGCTTCCCGCCCGGCACCCAGCGCTACGGCTGGCCCCTGCTGCTGTCCGCCGCCGAGGCCGAGGCCGACGCACGCGGTCTGCCGGCCGCCGACGAGGGCCGCGCCGAGGTGCTCGAACGCCTCGCCAGGACCGCCAAGTCCCTGGCGACGGGCGCCCCGGTCTGGCTCGCCCACGAGAAGTGGGTCCGTGCGGAACTCCACCGCGCCGAGGACCGCGACACCCCGCAGACCTGGTCGGAGGCGGTCACCGCCTTCGAGTGCCTGGAGCGGCCCTACGAACTCGCCCGTGTCCGGCACCGGCTGGCCGGCGCCCTGCTGGCGGCCGGCGGCGAGGACGAGCGCGCCCGCGCCACGGAACTGCTCCGTCTGTCCCTCACCGTCGCCCGCCACCTCGGTGCCCGGCCGCTGGCCGACGCGGCGGCCCTGCTCGCGCAGCGCGCCCGCATCACGCTGGGCCGCGCCACCGAGCCGGCCGTACCCGCCGATCCGGTCGAGGCGCTGGGCCTCACCAACCGGGAACGCGACGTCCTGCGCCTGGTCTCCGACGGCCGGACCAACCGCCAGATAGCGGAGGAACTCTTCATCTCCCCGAAGACGGCCAGCGTCCACGTCTCCAACATCCTGGCCAAGCTCGGCGTCTCCGGCCGCGGCGAGGCGGCGGCGATGGCCCACCGGCTGGCGCTGTTCCCGGCCGAACGGCTCACGTCCCGTTCCGCGGAGTGAGGCTTACGCTGGACGGGACGCCGACCGACGGAGGCTCCGTGTTCAACGCATTCGAGGAACTCTTCTCCCCGGGCCGCAAACACACCCGCGACGAGCAGAACCGACTGGAACTGACCCGCGAGGACGTCGGTGACGGCGACCGGGGCCGCGGCCCGATAGACCTCACCTCGGGCAAGGTCGTCGTCCACCTGCCACGTCCCGCGGAGACGGAGACCTCCCCAGAGGACGAGTGACGGCGGCGCCTACGTCACCCGCAGCTCCAGGATCCGGTCGTCGCCGCCCTTGGCGTCGCCCCGGCCGTCCGTGTTGCTGGTCACGAGCCACAGCCTGTCGCCGCCCGCCGCCACCACCGTGCGCAGCCGGCCGTACTCGCCCTCCAGGAACGCCTGCGGGTCGGCCGCGGCCTCCGTGCCCTTCAGCGGCACGCGCCACAGCCGCTCGCCGCGCAGGCCCGCCATCCACACGGAGCCCTCGGCGTGGGCGATGCCGCTGGGGGAGGCCTCGTCGGTGCTCCACTGGGCGAGGGGGTCGTGGAACTCCGAGCCGCCGGACTCGCCCTCCGCCTCGGGCCAGCCGTAGTTGTCGCCCGGCCTGAGCGCGTTCAGCTCGTCCCAGGTCTTCTGTCCGAACTCCGCCGCGAACAGCCGCTGCTTGTCGTCCCAGGCCAGCCCCTGCACGTTCCGGTGGCCGTACGAGTACACCGCGGAGTCGGGGAAGGGGTTGCCGGGCGCCGGGTCACCGTCCGGCGTCATCCGCAGGATCTTCCCGCCGAGGGACTCCTTGTCCTGGGACAGGCCCGTGTCACCGCTCTCGCCCGTGCCCGCGTAGAGCATCCCGTCGGGTCCGAACGCGATCCGCCCGCCGTTGTGGACGACGCCCTTGGGGATGCCCCGGAACACCGTGTCCGGTGCGCCCAGCTGCTCACCGGACGGCCTCTTCTCGTCGTACCGCATGCGCACGATGCGGTTGTCGGAGGCCGAGGTGAAGTACGCGTAGACCATCCGGTCCGAGGCGTAGTCGGGGGAGAGGGCGATGCCGAGGAGGCCGCCCTCGCCGGACGGCGACACCCCCGGTACCTCGCCCAGCTCGGTCTTCTCGCCCGTCTTCTCGTCGACCCGGGTGACCGTGGCCTCGTCACGGGAGGAGACCAGCAGGTCACCGCCCGGCAGCGGAGCCAGGCCCCAGGGACTCGCCAGCCCCGTGGCGACCGTACGGACCACCTTGACGGAGCCCTTCGCGGGCGGCGTCTGTTCGGCGGCCGAGCCCGGGGGGGACGACTGCGCCGCCGTACGGCTCGGGCCGGTACTCGCGTCCGCGCCCGACGGATCTCCGTCGTCGGAGGAGCAGCCGGCCGTCAGCAGCAGGGCGGCGGCGGTCAACACGGCCGACACGGCTCGACGTTGCACGATCATGGTCCCTTCGACGCGGCGGGTTCTCCTTGTCATACACCGCACGCGCCCTTCAAGTTCCCGATCGCCGAATTCCGAACCCGGCAATCAGGCGCGCGTCACTCCCACGACCCCTGCGCCGTCGGCAGCCCACGCACCTCCGCCAGGTCCCGCTCGGTCAGCCGCAGCCGCGCCGCGCCCGCGTTCTCGGTCACCCAGCGTTCCCGCTTGGTGCCCGGCACCGGCACCACGTGCCTGCCCTGCGCGAGCACCCAGGCCAGCGCCACCTGTGCCGGTGTGACCCCGTCGCCGTGCCGTGCCGCGATCCGGCGCAGCCCGGCCACGATCGGCTGGTTGGCGGCCATCATCTCGGCGGTGAAGCGGGGGTGCCGGGCGCGCAGGTCCTCCGGTTCGAAGCCCTGCCCGGGCGTCAGCGTGCCGGTCAGGAAGCCGTTGCCGAGCGGCATCGCGGCGAGGAAACCGACACCGCGCGTCACGCACCACGGCAGCAGCGTCCGCAACGCCTCCGGCGACCACACCGACAGCTCGGCCTGCACCGCGCTCACCGGGAAGACCTGCTGCACCCGCTCCAGCTGCCGGATCGTCGCGTCGTGCAGCCGCGCCCCCGGCCGCCGGGCCGACCGGGCGCCGACCGCGCAGAGCCCGAGCGCCCGTACCTTCCCGGCCCGGACCAGCTCCGCCATCGCGCCCCAGGTCTCCTCGACGGGTATCTCGGGGTCGGCGCGGTGCAGTTGGTAGAGGTCGATGACGTCCGTCTGCAGCCGGCGCAGCGAGGCGTCGCAGGCACGTCTCACATAGCCGGGGCGGCCGTTGGCCACGATGTGCTGATCACCCACCAGCAGACCGACCTTGGTCGACACGAAGGCCTCGGACCGGCGCTCCTTCAACACCCGCCCCAGCAGCAGCTCGTTGGTGAACGGGCCGTACATGTCCGCCGTGTCCAGCAGTGAAGCACCCAGGTCGAGGGCCCGGTGCACCGCCCTGACGGACTCCTCGCCGCGCTGCCGCGACGCGCTGTACGCCCAGTTCATCGGCATGCACCCCAGTCCGACGGCCCCCACCGCGAGTGCCGTCGCGCCGATCGTCCTGCGCTCCACCGGTCGTGACCCTCCCTCGTCAGGCCACCCAACCTAACCTCTGCCCTTCCGCGCCCCTGACGTAGCCTCCCGACCATGACTCCTGACGTGTGGCTGCCCATCCCGCCGGACGACATAGAGGGCCTCCCCGAGGGCCCCGTCTACCGTTACTGGAACGGCGAGGAGACCTTCCCCGCCGACCCGGCCGACTGCGCGTACTACGTCGTCCCTTACATGAAGCCCAGCGGGATCGGCGTACGCCCGCTGCCTCGGATGCGCTCCCTCCGGGTCGTCCAGACCCTCTCCGCCGGCATCGACCACGTGGAGCCCGGGCTGAAGCACCTGCCCGCGGGCGTACGGCTGTGCAACGCGCGCGGCGTGCACGAGGCCAGCACCGCGGAACTCACCCTCGCCCTGATCCTGGCGTCACTGCGCGGCATCCCCGACTTCGTCCGGGCGCAGGACCGGGGCGAGTGGCTCGGCGGGTTCCGGCCCGCGCTCGCCGACCGGAAGGTCCTCGTCGTCGGGTACGGATCGATCGGCGCCGCGATCGAGGACCGGCTCGTGCCGTTCGAGGTCGCGCCGGTGGTGCGCGTCGCGCGCTCCGCCCGCACCACGGCGCGCGGTCCGGTGCACCCACTCACCGAACTCCCCGCGCTGCTCCCGGAGGCCGACGTCGTCATCCTCTCCACACCGCTCACCGAGGCCACCCGCGGCCTGGTCGACGCGGACTTCCTGGCCCGGATGAAGGACGGCGCCCTGCTCGTCAACGTCGCGCGCGGCCCCGTCGTCGACACGAAGGCGTTGCTCGCCGAACTGGAGAGCGGCCGCCTCACCGCCGCCCTCGACGTGACCGACCCCGAACCGCTGCCGCCGGGCCATCCCCTGTGGCAGGCTCCGGGCGTACTCGTCAGCCCGCATGCAGGGGGGCCGACCTCCGCCTTCCTGCCCCGCGCCAAGCGGCTGCTGGTTGACCAGTTGAGCCGTTTCGTGAACCAGGAGCCGCTGCGCAACGTGATGTTGACGACGGGCGCGTAATCCGTTTCAGGTACCCTCCGCGACTCCTCGGATGCGCAGGGTACGCGCATATCCGCTGGTCGTCACGGAGCGTAGAGGACCTATGTCCCTGAGTGACGATCCTGGTGTATCGTCCGACAGGGGATGCGCCGCGCACCGTTCGGCGCCGGGGATGGACATCTCAGACTGTGAGGGGGGCGACGGGCGATGCACGGCCTATGGACGAACGACCCGACGCGGCGGAGCCGCCGCCGACGACCCTGGCGCACGACCACGACCACGATCATGGCCACGCGCAGACGCGGTCAGCGCGGCCGCCCCGACGGTCACCACGGTCAGTACGGCCCTCACCGGCGCCGGCCGAGCGGGCGCGGGCAGCACCACCCGCCGCACCGGGGACCGGGGGACGCGGGAGCGGTGCGGACCGGGAGGCCCCGGTGAGTCCGCCGTCCCCCGTGCCCACCCTGGACGGTGCGCTGCGGACGCAGCCCACCCCCGGGCCGCCGCCGCCCCGGCCGTCGGCTGCCGTCGCCGGACCGGCCCTCGTCCGCCAGCTCGCGCTGGCCCTGGTCTGCGCGGGATACGCCGTCGGTTCCGCACTCGGCTGGGGTTCGGACTACGTCGCCAAGATCATGGGCGACTTCGGGCTGAGCGCCGCCGCGACTGCCGCAGCCGTCTCCTGTTTCCTCTACGCCCGCGGGCGCCGCGTCCGCTTCCGACCGGCCTGGCTGCTGTTCGCCCTCTCCTCGGCGATGGCGGCCCTGGGCAACCTGGTCTGGGGGTGGTACGAGGTCGTCCTGCGTCAGCCCGTGCCCAGCCCCAGCTACGCGGACCTGTTCTTCCTGTGCTTCGCGCCGCCCGCCATCGTGGGGCTTCTGGTGCTGGCCAAACGGCCGGTGACGAAGGCCGGCTGGATCTGCCTCGGCCTCGACGCCTGGCTGATCGGCGGATCGCTGCTGACCCTGGCGTGGAGCCTGGCGCTCGCCCAGGCGGCGAAGGCCGGGGGCGGGTCCAGCGTGGCACGGTCCGCGCTCTCGGTGGCGTACCCGCTGCTCGACATCGCACTGGTCAGCATGGTGCTCGCGCTGCACTTCAGGCGCTCGCCCGTCTGCAGGTCGGCCGTCAACACCGCCGTCAGCGCGCTCGCCCTGACGGTGATGTGCGACGCCCTGTTCACCTCCCCACTGCTGCACAACAACTACCGCTCCGGCCAACTGCTCGACGCGGGCTGGTTCGCGGGCTCCCTGCTGCTCGCGTACGCCCCCTGGGCGGCGACCCGGCGCGGGCGGCCGTCCGACGAGGAAGGTTTTGACGGGCACACCGGCGTGACGCGCGAGGACGTGCCCGGACCACGCGGTGCCGCCGGCCACGAGTCCACCTCCGTGCCCCTGACCGTGCCGGGGCCCGGGGGCGAGCGCGGCCGCTACCCGGCCACCCGTCCCATCGCCGGGTCCCTGGCCGCGCTCACGCCGTACCTGGCCGCCGCGGTCTGCACGCTGGGCATCCTCTACAACGTCCTCAACGGCCGCAGCGTCGACCGAGTGGTGCTGCTGACCGGTGGCACCGTGGTGCTCGCGCTCGTCGTGCGCCAGGGCATCATGCTGCTCGACAACATCACCCTCACCCAGGAACTGGCCCAGAAGGAGAACCACTTCCGCTCCCTGGTGCAGGGCTCCAGCGACGTCATCATGATCGCCGCGCCCAACGGCATCCTCCGCTACGTCTCCCCGGCCGCCGCCGGGGTCTACGGAAGCCCGGCAGAGGAGCTCGTGGGCAGTGAGCTGGCCGGTCTCATCCACCCGGAGGACCTCGGCTGCGTGGTGCACGAGGTACGCCGGTTCCTCGCCGCGAGCCCGGTCGAGGAACCCACCACCCGCATCGAGTGCCGCTTCCGCTCCGGGGAGGGCGGCTGGCTCAACGTCGAGTCCACCGTCAACCGCCACCACGGGGGCCTGATCTTCAACAGCCGGGACGTGACCGAGAGAGTGCGCCTCCAGGCGCAGCTCCAGCACAACGCCGAACACGACCCGCTGACCGACCTGCCCAACCGCGCCCTGTTCACCCGGCGCGTCCAGCAGGCCCTGTCCGGCCGCCGTGCCTCCGACCGCGGTGCCGCCCTGCGCGGCACGGCGGTGCTCTTCATCGACCTCGACGGCTTCAAGGCCGTCAACGACACCATCGGACACCAGGCCGGCGACGAGCTGCTCGTGCAGGCCGCCCGCAGACTCCACGAGGCCGTCCGCAAGGGGGACACCGCCTCCCGGCTGGGCGGCGACGAGTTCGCGGCCCTGATCGTCGGGGACGGCGCCCGGGACCGGGCCGCCCGCGAGGGGCACATCCTGGAACTCGCCGACCGTCTCCGGATGACCCTTTCGCAGCCCTACCTCATCGACGGCAGTGACGTCCGGGTCAACGCCTCCATCGGGGTCGCCTTCGCCGAACCGGGCCTCGGCGCGGGCGAGCTGCTGCGCAACGCCGACCTCGCGATGTACCGCGCCAAGGCGGCCGGCAAGGGGCGGGTCGAGCTGTACCGGCCGCAGATGCAGCAGGACGTCGTACGCAAGGCCGAGCTGGCCACGCGCCTGAGAGCCGCGCTGCACGACGGCGAGTTCGCGCTGCTGCACCAGCCGGTGGTCTCCCTGACGGACGGCCGGATCACGTCGGTCTGCGCGCAGGCGCGCTGGCGCTCCTCGCAGGGGGTGCTGTTCACCCCCGCCGAGTTCCTGCGCGTGGCCGAGGGCGGCGACAAGACCGCCGAACTGGACCGCTGGGTGCTCCAGGAGGCCGTGGAACAGGCCGCCGAACGCGCGGGGGCCGGACTGCCGGTGGCCGTTGCCATACGCGTCGGCGCCCGTCGGCTGCTGGACCGGTCCATGCCGCTGGGGTCCGTGGAGGCGTTGCTGACCCGGCACGGACTTCCCCCCGGTTCTCTTGTGATCGAGCTGTCGGACATCGACCCACGGGTCGGTCTGGACGAACTCGACCGCCGCTTGAACGCCCTGCGGAGGGTGGGCGTCCGCGTCGCCCTGGACGGCTTCGGCAGCGGTTACGCGGCGATCACCGCGCTGCGGCGACTCCCCGTGGACGTCCTCAAGCTCGACCGCGGCCTGGTCGAGGGCGTGGTGGAGTCGGCGCGGCTGCACAAGATCACCAGTGGTCTGCTGCGCATCGCCACCGACCTCGGGCTGAAGTCCGTGGCCGACGGGGTGGACCTGCCCGAGCAGATCGTCGCCCTGCGCGCGATGGGCTGCACGCACGGGCAGGGCATGGCGTTCTCCGGACCACTGGACGAGTACCGGCTGCGCAGAGTGCTCGGCACCGGCCACTATCCGGTGCCGCACGGACCGGCCGAACCGGCCTTCGCGGCCGGTGGCGCGGGCGTGTACGCGAAGGGTGTCGGCACGGCAGGCGGCGCGGGGGCCGGTACGGGCGTCGGCCCCGGCATCGGCAACGCCGCCGGTCAGGTCGTCGGCGGTGTCGCCCCCGCCGGGCTGCCCGCCGTCCTGGGTGGTGGCACGGCCCTCCGCTCACATGATGAGACTCCCGTCCCACCCACTTGACAGTGGGTGCGTGCCGGGGGGAGGGTCAGTGCCATGCGCACCCGAATTCTCGTACTTGGAAAGCGCGTCGGCTGAGCTGGTGACGTCCGGACCGACCCGGACGACCAGCGCCCCACACCCGACGCGCTCCCCTCGCTTGCCTATGGCACGAGGGGTTTTTTGTTGCACAGGCACCTGCCGAGCAGCATCCGCACTTCGTACAAACCTCGCAAAAACCCTCAGCATCGAGAAGAGAATGCCGATGACCGAGCAGGCCACCGGGGCTCACCCGCAGCCCCGGCCCCGATCCGGAGGACAGTCCGCCCCCGAGCACGTCACGGGTGCGCAGTCCCTCATTCGCTCGCTCGAGGAGGTCGGCGCCGACACCGTATTCGGCATTCCCGGTGGCACGATCCTTCCGGCCTACGACCCGCTGATGGACTCCACCAGGGTGCGCCACGTCCTGGTCCGCCACGAGCAGGGCGCGGGTCACGCGGCCACCGGCTACGCGCAGGCCACCGGCAAGGTCGGCGTCTGCATGGCGACCTCGGGACCCGGCGCCACCAACCTGGTCACCCCGATCGCCGACGCCAACATGGACTCCGTGCCGCTGGTCGCGATCACCGGGCAGGTGGTGTCCTCCGCGATCGGCACGGACGCCTTCCAGGAGGCGGACATCGTCGGCATCAGCATGCCGATCACCAAGCACAGCTTCCTCGTCACCAAGGCCGAGGACATCCCGCGGGTGATCGCGCAGGCGTTCCACATCGCCTCCACCGGCCGCCCCGGACCGGTCCTGGTCGACATCCCCAAGGACATCCTCCAGAAGAGGACCACCTTCTCCTGGCCGCCGGTCATGGACCTGCCCGGCTACCGCCCGGTCACCAAGCCGCACGCCAAGCAGATCCGCGAGGCGGCCAAGCTCATCACCGCCGCGAAGCGCCCCGTGCTCTACGTCGGCGGCGGCGTCCTCAAGGCGCAGGCGACCGCCGAGCTGAAGGTCCTCGCCGAACTCACCCAAGCGCCCGTCACCACCACCCTGATGGCGCTCGGCGCGTTCCCCGACAGCCACCCGCTGCACGTGGGAATGCCGGGCATGCACGGTGCGGTCACCGCCGTCACCGCGCTGCAGAAGGCCGACCTGATCGTCGCCCTCGGAGCCCGCTTCGACGACCGCGTCACCGGCAAGCTGGACAGCTTCGCCCCGTACGCCAAGATCGTCCACGCCGACATCGACCCGGCCGAGATCGGCAAGAACCGCGCCGCCGACGTGCCGATCGTCGGCGACGCCCGCGAGGTCATCGCCGACCTCGTGCAGGCCGTCCAGAAGGAGCACAGCGAGGGCAACCAGGGTGACTACAGCGCCTGGTGGAAGGACCTGTCCCGCTGGCGCGACACCTACCCCCTCGGCTACGACCAGCCCGAGGACGGTTCGCTCTCCCCGCAGCAGGTCATCGAGCGCATCGGGCAGCTGGCACCGGAGGGCACGATCTTCGCGGCCGGCGTCGGCCAGCACCAGATGTGGGCCGCGCACTTCGTGAAGTACGAGCAGCCCGCCACCTGGCTGAACTCCGGCGGAGCCGGAACCATGGGCTACGCCGTCCCGGCCGCCATGGGTGCCAAGGCCGGCGCGCCCGAGCAGACCGTCTGGGCGATCGACGGCGACGGCTGCTTCCAGATGACCAACCAGGAACTCACCACCTGCGCCCTGAACAACATCCCGATCAAGGTCGCCGTCATCAACAACGGCGCCCTCGGGATGGTCCGCCAGTGGCAGACCCTGTTCTACAACCAGCGGTACTCCAACACCGTGCTGCACTCGGGCCCCGAGGACGTCAACCCCCAGGCCCGCGGCACCCGCGTCCCCGACTTCGTGAAGCTGTCGGAGGCCATGGGCTGCTACGCCATCCGCTGCGAGGACCCCGCCGACCTCGACAAGGTCATCGAGGAGGCGAACTCGATCAACGACCGCCCCGTCGTCGTCGACTTCATCGTCCACGAGGACGCGATGGTGTGGCCGATGGTCGCCGCCGGCACCTCCAACGACGAGATCATGGCCGCCCGGGACGTCCGCCCCGACTTCGGCGACAACGAAGACGACTGAGCGAGAGAGACCGAAGAGACCATGTCCAAGCACACGCTCTCCGTCCTGGTGGAGAACACCCCCGGCGTCCTGGCGCGCATCACCGCCCTCTTCTCCCGCCGCGGCTTCAACATCGACTCCCTCGCCGTCGGCGTCACCGAACACCCCGACATCTCCCGCATCACCATCGTGGTGAGCGTCGAGGACTTCCCGCTCGAGCAGGTCACCAAGCAGCTCAACAAGCTGGTCAACGTGCTCAAGATCGTCGAGCTGGAGCCCGCCCAGGCCGTCCAGCGTGAACTCGTCCTGGTGAAGGTGCGCTCCGACAACGAGACGCGCTCCCAGATCGTCGAGATCGTCCAGCTCTTCCGCGCCAAGACCGTCGACGTCTCCCCGGAGGCCGTCACCATCGAGGCCACCGGCAGTAGTGACAAGCTGTCCGCGATGCTCAAGATGCTGGAACCGTACGGCATCAAGGAGCTCGTCCAGTCCGGCACGATCGCCATCGGCCGCGGCGGCCGTTCGATCACGGACCGCTCGCTGCGCGCACTCGACCGGTCCGCATAACGTCGGAAACGGGCGGTCGGCGCGTATGTCGGCCGCCCGCATTCCGAGACCCCGAAACTTCCTTCCGCCCACCGGCATACGGTGGGACGCGACACCTGCACACAAGGAGAGAACCCAGTGGCCGAGCTGTTCTACGACGCCGACGCCGACCTGTCCATCATCCAGGGCCGCAAGGTCGCGGTCATCGGTTACGGCAGCCAGGGCCACGCCCACGCCCTGTCGCTGCGCGACTCCGGCGTCGACGTGCGCGTCGGTCTGCACGAGGGCTCCAAGTCCAAGGCCAAGGCCGAGGAGCAGGGCCTGCGCGTGGTGAGCCCGGCGGAGGCCGCCGCCGAGGCCGACGTCATCATGATCCTCGTCCCGGACCCGATCCAGGCCCAGGTCTACGAGGAGCACATCAAGGACAACCTGAAGGACGGCGACGCCCTGTTCTTCGGCCACGGCCTGAACATCCGCTACGGCTTCATCAAGCCCCCGGCCGGCGTGGACGTCTGCATGGTCGCCCCGAAGGGCCCGGGCCACCTGGTGCGCCGTCAGTACGAGGAGGGCCGCGGCGTTCCCTGCATCGCCGCCGTCGAGCAGGACGCCACGGGCAACGGTTTCGCGCTGGCCCTGTCGTACGCGAAGGGCATCGGCGGCACCCGCGCCGGCGTCATCAAGACGACCTTCACCGAGGAGACCGAGACCGACCTGTTCGGTGAGCAGGCCGTCCTGTGCGGTGGTACGGCCGCGCTGGTCAAGGCGGGCTTCGAGACGCTGACCGAGGCCGGCTACCAGCCGGAGATCGCGTACTTCGAGTGCCTGCACGAGCTGAAGCTGATCGTGGACCTCATGTACGAGGGCGGCCTGGAGAAGATGCGCTGGTCGATCTCCGAGACCGCCGAGTGGGGCGACTACGTCACCGGCCCGCGGATCATCACCGACGCCACCAAGGCCGAGATGAAGAAGGTCCTCGCCGAGATCCAGGACGGCACGTTCGCCAAGAACTGGATGGACGAGTACCACGGCGGTCTGAAGAAGTACAACGAGTACAAGCAGCAGGACTCCGAGCACCTGCTGGAGACCACCGGCAAGGAGCTGCGCAAGCTCATGAGCTGGGTCGACGAAGAGGCGTAAGACCTCATGGCCGAGGGGGCCGGAGCACACCGCTCCGGCCCCCTCGGCTAACCCCGGGTAACGTCGTGGGGGCGGCGTTGTCCAACTCGTCCAGCCACGGACGGGTGATCCTTCCGCCAAGGCGCAGGACGACCTCCGCCACGCCACTAGACTGCTGACAACATACGCGTCAGGCCCACAGCGTCGTGCGTCTTCCACGCGGCCACCAACCCTCCACCGCATGCGGCCGTCGGGACGGCCGTCCGCATTGGACTTGTGAGGACTCACGTGAGCTCGAAACCCGTCGTACTCATCGCTGAAGAGCTGTCGCCCGCGACCGTGGACGCGCTCGGCCCCGACTTCGAGATCCGCCAGTGCAACGGCGCGGACCGGGCCGAGCTGCTCCCCGCCATCGCCGACGTGGACGCGATCCTGGTCCGCTCCGCGACCAAGGTCGACGCCGAGGCCATCGCCGCCGCGAAGAAGCTCAAGGTCGTCGCCCGCGCCGGTGTCGGCCTGGACAACGTGGACGTCTCCGCGTCCACCAAGGCCGGCGTGATGGTGGTCAACGCCCCGACCTCCAACATCGTGACCGCCGCCGAGCTGGCCTGCGGTCTGCTCGTCGCGACCGCCCGCAATATCCCGCAGGCCAACGCCGCGCTGAAGAACGGCGAGTGGAAGCGCAGCAAGTACACCGGTGTCGAGCTGGCCGAGAAGACCCTCGGCGTCGTCGGCCTCGGCCGCATCGGCGCCCTCGTCGCGCAGCGCATGTCGGCCTTCGGTATGAAGGTCGTCGCCTACGACCCCTACGTGCAGCCCGCCCGGGCCGCGCAGATGGGCGTCAAGGTGCTGTCGCTGGACGAGCTGCTCGAGGTCTCCGACTTCATCACCGTCCACCTGCCCAAGACGCCCGAGACCCTCGGCCTGATCGGCGACGAGGCGCTGCGCAAGGTCAAGCCGAGCGTCCGCATCGTCAACGCCGCGCGCGGCGGCATCGTCGACGAGGAGGCGCTGTACTCGGCGCTCAAGGAGGGCCGCGTCGCCGGCGCCGGCCTGGACGTGTACGCCAAGGAGCCCTGCACCGACTCGCCGCTGTTCGAGTTCGACCAGGTCGTCTGCACCCCGCACCTCGGCGCCTCCACCGACGAGGCCCAGGAGAAAGCCGGCATCGCCGTCGCCAAGTCGGTGCGCCTGGCCCTCGCCGGTGAGCTGGTCCCCGACGCGGTCAACGTGCAGGGCGGCGTCATCGCCGAGGACGTCAAGCCGGGCCTGCCGCTCGCCGAGCGCCTCGGCCGCATCTTCACCGCGCTCGCCGGCGAGGTCGCCGTCCGCCTCGACGTCGAGGTCTACGGCGAGATCACCCAGCACGACGTGAAGGTGCTGGAGCTCTCCGCGCTCAAGGGCGTCTTCGAGGACGTCGTCGACGAGACGGTCTCCTACGTCAACGCCCCGCTGTTCGCCCAGGAGCGCGGCGTCGAGGTCCGGCTGACCACCAGCTCGGAGTCCCCGGAGCACCGCAACGTCGTCACCGTGCGCGGCACCCTCTCGGACGGCGAGGAGGTGTCGGTCTCCGGCACGCTGGCCGGCCCGAAGCACCTTCAGAAGCTCGTCGCCGTCGGCGAGTACGACGTGGACCTCGCCCTCGCCGACCACATGGTCGTCCTGCGCTACGAGGACCGTCCCGGCGTCGTCGGCACCGTCGGCCGCGTCATCGGCGAGGCCGGCATCAACATCGCCGGCATGCAGGTCGCCCGCGCGACGGTCGGCGGCGAGGCGCTGGCCGTGCTGACCGTCGACGACACGGTGCCCTCCGGGGTGCTGGCCGAGGTCTCGGCGGAGATCGGCGCGACGTCGGCCCGTTCGGTGAACCTGGTCTGACGTGACCCGGGGGCGTCGCCCCCGGACCCCCGTTCGCCCTGAACGGGCTCGTCCTCACACGCCGGACGGGCTGAGCCGATCAGCCTGTCCGGCGTTTTCCGTGTCCGCCTCCTCCCGCACCCGGATGCGCCGCAGTCCCGCCGCCGCCAGTCCGGCCGCCACGACCAGCAGCAGCGCCGCGGCGAGCGCGGCACCCCGCATTCCGTCGGTGAACGCCTCCCGTGCCGCCGTCGTCAGGGCGTCTCCCGCGCGCCCCGGCAGTTCGGCGGCGACGGCCAGGGCGCCGCCCAGGGTCTCCCGGGCCGGAGCGGGAGCGTCCGACGGCATGCCGTGACGGTAGAGGGCCGTACCGATGGAACCGAGGGCGGCCATGCCCAGGGCGCCGCCGAACTCGGTGCCGGTCTCCAGCAGGGAAGAGGCCGCGCCCGCCTTCTCGACCGGGGCAGAGCTCAGGGCCAGGTCGGTGAGCTGGGACATCACGATGACGATGCCGGCGGCCAGGACACCGCACGCGGCCAGCACCAGCCACAGCGAGTCCGTGTCGGCCAGGGCCAGCAGCCCGTATCCGCCGGCCGAGATGAGGAAACCGCCCGTCACCACGTACGCGCGCTCGACGCCCCGCTGGACCAGCTGGGCGGCGACCGGTGCGGCGGCACCGATGAGCACCGACGGCAGCAGGCTCCACAGCGCGGCCTCCAGCGAGCTCTTGCCCAGGACCGACTGCAGGTACTGGGTGGTGAAGTACGCCGAGCCCATCATTCCGAAGGCCGACACGGTGTTGAGGACGAGCGCCGGGGTGAAGCCGCGGCCGCGGAAGAGGGCGGGGGGGATCATCGGCGAGGCCGAGGTGCGCTGGCGCTGCACGAACAGCGCGGCGAACAGCAGGCCGACGGTGATCGAGACGACGTACCGGACGTTCCAGCCCTCGGCGGCGAGCTCCTTCAGTCCGTAGATGACGGGCAGGACCGCTGCCATCGACAGGGGGACGCTCAGCAGGTCGAAGCGGCCGGGGGAGGGGTTCTTCGACTCGGGGAGCAGCGCCGGCCCGAGGACCAGCAGCAGGGCCATCGCGGGCAGGTTGACCAGGAAGACCGAGCCCCACCAGAAGTGCTCGACGAGAACGCCGCTCATCACCGAGCCGAGTGCGATCCCGGCCGTCATCACCCCGGACCACAGCCCGATCGCCTTCGCCCGCTGGGCGGGGTCGGTGAACATCGTGCGGACCAGCGCCATCGTGGTCGGCATCAGCGTCGCGCCGCCGATGCCGAGGGCCGCGCGGGCCGCGATCAGCGTCTCGGCACTGTGCGCGTAGGCCGCGAGCAGTGAGGCGGCGCCGAAGGCGGCCGCACCGATGAGGAGCAGCTTGCGGCGGCCGACGCGGTCGCCCAGCGAGCCCATCGTCACCAGCAGGCCAGCCAGTACGAAGCCGTAGATGTCGAAGATCCACAACTGCTGGGTGCCGCTCGGCTCCAGGTCCGCGCTGATCTCGGGGACCGCGAAGTAGAGGACGGAGACGTCCATCGAGACCAGGAGGAGCGGGAGCATCAGCACGGTCAGCGCGGTCCACTCACGGCGGCCGGCGCGGGGCGGGTTCGGTGTCATGGCGGTGACTGTACGTACGTATTATACATCTGTCTAGTACGCTCGTATAGGACAGTTGTATGGATCGCGGGGTAGAGTGGTCCGATGGGACACCGTGAGGATCTGCTCGAAGGCGCGAAGCGCTGCCTGCTGGAGAAGGGCTTCGCGCGCACGACCGCGCGGGACATCGTCAAGGAGTCGGGCACCAACCTGGCGTCGATCGGCTACCACTACGGGTCGAAGGACGCGTTGCTCGCGCAGGCGTACGTGTCGCTGGTCGAGGGGATGGGCGACGCCTTCGAGGGGGACGGAAGCGTCGTGCGCGACACCGAACCCGGCTCGGTCGAGCGGTTCCAGGGAGTGTGGGCCAACATCATCGGCACCATGCGGGAGCCCGGCTCGCTGTGGCGTCTCAGCATGGAGGTCCTGGTCATGGGCGACCGGATGCCGGAGGTGCGCGACCACCTGGCGCGCGCCCAGCGGGAGGCGGGGCGGGGGCTCGTCCCCTCGCTCATGGGGGGCCGGGAGGAGGACGTCTCGGACGAGACCGCGGACACCGTCGGCCTGTTCTACGTGACCCTGATGACGGGACTCATCGCCCAGTGGACCTTCGATCCGAAGAGCGCGCCCGAGGCGGAGCAGCTCGCCGAAGGACTGCGCCGGGTGGTCGAGGCCGTCAACCGGAGCTGATCCGCCCGTCCCGCATCTCGACCACCCGGTCCGCGACATGCCGTACGACGGCCCGGTCGTGGCAGATGAACAGGTAGCCGAGGCCCAGCTCGTCCTGGAGGTCGGCGAGCAGGTTCAGCACCCCGGCCCGCACCGAGGCGTCCAGCGCCGACACCGGTTCGTCGAGGACCAGCAGGCGGGGCTCGGAGGCGAGGGCGCGGGCGATGCCCGCGCGCTGGCACTGGCCGCCGGAGAGCTCGTGCGGGCGGCGGTCGCCGTACGCCGGGTCCAGGCCGACCCGGTCGAGCAGTTCGGCCACCCGGTCCGGGCCGTCGGCCGCATTCCAGCGGCCCTGCACCTTCAGCGGCTCGGCGACCGCGTCGCGGACGCGGTGGCGGGGGCTGAGCGAGCCGTAGGGGTCCTGGAAGACGGGCTGCATGCGAGGGCGCAGCGGCCGCAGCTCGCGCTCGGACAGGCCCGTCAGCTCCCGTCCCTCGAAGCGGACCTCGCCGCCGTCCGGCCGGCGCAGCTGGAGCACCGCCAGGGCGGTGGAGGACTTGCCGCAGCCGGAGGGGCCGTTCAGGGCGAGGGTCTCACCGGCGTCCAGGGTGAAGGAGACGTGGTCCACGGCGGTCACCGGACCGTAGCGGACGACCAGGTCGCGGACGTCGAGGAAGTCGTTCACGCGAACTCCCTGATGGGTTCGGGGATCTCGGCCGCGCGGTGGCAGGCGACCAGCCGGCCGTCCACCGTCTGCGGCACGGGGTCGGCCGTCCGGCACGGGTCCGCCGCCAGTGGACAGCGCGGGGCGAAGGCGCAGCCGGGGCCGAGGGCGTCCGGGGAGGGAGGGGTGCCGGGGAGGGCGGGGAGGCGGCGGCGTCGGGGGCCGTCCTGCGGGAGCGAGGCCAGCAGGCCCGCCGTGTACGGGGCACGCGGGCGGGACAGCACCCGCTCGGCCTGCCCGAGTTCGACCGTCCGTCCGGCGTACATCACCAGCACGCGGTCCGCGTGGCCGCGTACGACGTCCAGGTCGTGGGTGACCAGGACCAGGGCGGCACCCACCGCCTCCCGCTGCTCGGCGAGCACGCGCAGCACCTGATCGCGGCGCTCCTCGTCCAGCGCGGTGGTCGGTTCGTCGGCGACGACCACGTCCGGCTCGTTGACCGTCGCCATGGCGATCACCGCGCGCTGCCGCATACCGCCCGAGTACTCGTGCGGGTAGGCCCGCGCCAGGCGGACGGCGTCGGGGATGCCGACCCGGTCGAGGGCCGCCACCGCCCGGGCCCGGGCCTCCTTGCGGGAGACGCGGCGCACCGACCGTACGGCGGCGGCGAGCTGGTCGCCGACCGGGTGGACGGGGGAGAGGGCGGACAGGGCGTCCTGGGGGACGAGGGCGATCCGCCGCCCGCGCTCGGCGGCGAGGTCGGCAGCCCCCCGCAACCGGACGCTCCCGCTCGTGCTCGCGCCCCGCGGCACCATGCCCAGCAGTGCGCGGGCGACGAGGGACTTGCCCGCGCCCGACTCCCCGACGACGCCCAGGACCTCGCCCGGGCGCAGGTCGAAGGACAGGCCGCGCACGGCCTGTGCCGGACCGAAGGCGATACGCAGGTCACACACGGACAGCAGGGGCTCGGGTGGCATCGGCGGTCTCCTTCCGGGGAGCGGGGCGGGAAGCGGTCGTGGAGCGTGGGCCACGGCGGGAACCGCGTCCCCGTGCGAGCGCCGCTCCCGACACCGCCAGCCCCGCCAGCAGGGCGAGGGCGACAGCCGGGGCCAGGGCCGCCCAGGGGGCGCGTTCGATGTAGGCGCGGGACTCGTCCAGCAGCAGTCCCCACTCGGGGGCGGGCGGCTGTGCGCCCAGGCCCAGAAAGCCCAGGGAGGCCAGGGCGAGCGCGATGCCGGGCAGCCGGAGGAGGGCGTGGCGGGCGACCGGGGCGGCGACGGACGGCAGGACGTGCCGGGTGAGGATCCACAGCGGTGGTGCGCCGATGGCGCGTTGCGCGGTCAGGAACGCCGACGCCCGCACCTCCTGCACCAGCGCCGCCGCGTGCGCGGCCAGTGGCGGCCAGGAGATCAGCGCGACGGCGAGGGCCGCGCCGCCGGTGCCGGGACCGGCGGCCGCCGCGACCAGGATGCCGACGATCACGGGCGGCAGGGCGTTGGCGATGTCCGCCGCGCCCGCCGCGATCCCCGGGCAGAAGCCCAGCGCCAGCCCGGCCAGCAGGCTCAGCAGGCAGACGGCCGCCGCCGTGCCGACCGTCGAGGCGGCCCCGTGCCCGAGCCGGGCCAGCACGTCGCGGCCGAGCCCGTCGGTGCCCAGCGGGTACGCCCAGGAGGGCGCGGCCAGCCGGGCGGTCGTGTCCACCGCGTACGGGTCGCGCAGCAGGCCCCAGCCGATCGCCGCCAGCAGGACGGCGGCGAGGACGGCCGGGACCGCCGGGTGCGCCCGGACCGGGCGGGCCGGGGGCAGCGAGAGACCGGCGTCGCGCAGGGCGGGGCCCAGCAGCCGGCGTCGTACGAGGGCGGCCAGCGCGCCGGTGACCAGGCCCAGGGCGAGCAGGGCGAGGACGGCCCCCTGGAGCAGCGGCAGGTCCTGCGACTTGGCCGCCCCCAGCGCCGTACGCCCGATGCCGGGCACCGCGAACACCGTCTCCACCGCGACCGCGCCGCCCGTCAGTCCGACGGCGACCATCCCGAACTGCGGGACCAGCGGCGGCAGTACGCGGCGCAGCGCGGCGGCCGAGACGCGGGCACGGCTCACTCCCGCGCCCCGCCACAGCTCCACCCACCGTTCGTCCAGTACGGCGGGCAGCGCGTCCGCGACCAGCCGCCCGAGGAGGCCGCCCGCCGGGACGCCGAGCGCGACGGCGGGCAGGACCAGGTACTCGGGCCCCTGCCAGCCGGACGTCGGCAGCCACCCCAGCCACACCCCGCACACCAGCAACCCGACCGTCGCCAGCAGGAACTCGGGGACGGCGGCCGCCATCGCGGCGAACGCCCCGGCCGACCCCCGCCCCCGCACCAGTACGGGCGCCACCAGAGCCACCGCCAGCAGCACCGCTACCGCCAGCGCTGCGGCCATCAGCCCCAGCGACACCTGGAGCCCGGAGACGACGGACGGCAGGACCTCGGTCCCCGACACCCACGAGGTGCCGAGGTCGCCGCGGAGCAGCCCGCCCGCCCAGTCGCCCAGCAGGGAGAACGGGCCGGCGTCCAGGCCGAGGTCCCGGCGGATCGCGGACAGCGCCTCCTCGGTCGGCTCCTGCTCGGCGGACCGGGCGCGCAGCACGGTCAGCGCCGGGTCCCGGCCGGAGAGCCAGGGCAGCAGGCCGACGGCGGCCAGCACGGCGACGAGGGAGACTGCGCGCGTCACCCCCGCTGCGGTCGGCCTCACTCGACGTGCGTGTCGAGCGTGACCAGTTCCCGCTCGCGCGGGTCGTGGGCCGCGCCGACCACGTCGGCGGCGTCGCCCTGGATCACGCGCTCGTGCAGCATCGGCACGGCCGCGTCGGTGGCGAGCACGGCGGCTTCCGCGTCGACGACGGCCCGGCGCCGGGCGTCACCGGTCGGGGTGGTGCCCGCCTTGTGCAGGGCCTTGTCCACGGCCGGGTCGGCGAGCTGGGAGATGTTGAAGGAGCCGTCGGAGGCGAAGTCGCTGTAGAGGTAGGCGGCCGGGTCGCCGGAGTCGAGGACGGTGGCGCGGGAGAGGATGAACGCGTCGAACGCGCCCGCCAGGGCGTCGGACTCGATGTTGGCGTACTCGCGGACCTCGAGCTTCACCTGGAACCCGGCCTTCTTCAGCTGCTGTTGCAGCGCGGCGGCCACCTCGGGCAGCTCGGCCCGGTCGGTGAACGTGCCGATGGTGATGCTCTTCCCTGAGGGGTCGCCCGCCTGCGCCCGCCGCACCGGCTCGCGCAGCCCGGACGCCCACGGCAGCGCGGGCCCGAGCAGCCCCTCTGCCACGTCGGCCCGCCCCTCGTACACGCCCTTCACGATCGACTCGGCGTCGATCGCCTCCCGGGCCGCCGCCCGCAGCGCCGGGTCCGCGAAGGCGCCCTTCTCCGTGTTGAGGTACAGCGTGTTGGTGCGCGGCATCGGCACCTCGGTGATCAGCTCCTCGTCCAGCAGCGCGGCCTGCGAGACGGGCACCGCCTCGACGATGTCGGCCTCGCCGCTGCGCAGGGCGGCGGCACGCGCGGTGCCGTCCGGCACGAACGTCACGTCGATGCCGGGCGCCTTGGCCGTGCCGCCCCAGTAGTCGTCGTAGCGGTCGAGGGCGGCGGAGGAGGTGCCGTTGACCTCGGTCAGCTCGAAGGGGCCGGTGCCGGTGCCGACCGGGTCCACCGTCTTCCCCCGGTACGCCTTCGCCGCGAGGACCGACAGCTGCGGGGAGCTGAGCCGCTGCGGGACCAGGGGGTCCTCCTCGGCGGTGGTGACGACCACGGTGCCGGCGTCCCCCTCCTCCACCGTCAGCTCGACGCCGTCCAGGATGCGGGGCTTGGGGGAGGCGGTGGCCGCTTCGGTGAGGGAGCGGACGACGGCCTCGGCGGTCAGGTCGGTGCCGTCGTGGAAGGTGACGTTCTCGCGGAGGGTGAGGGTCCAGCTCCGGCCGGACTGCTTCCACTCGGTGGCGAGCGCGGGTTCGGCGTCGCCGTCCGCGTTCAGCTTCACGAGCGTCTCCGCCGTGGACCAGCGGGACAGCTTGAACGCGTCGTCGGAGAGCGGGGACAGGCCCGAGCGGGGCGGCTGCATCATCGCGACGCGGATGCGCTCGCCCCCGTCCGCGCCGGTGCCGGTGGCCTCCGTGGACGCGAAGCAGCCGGTGAGCAGGGCGGAGGCGGCGAGGGCCGCGGGGAGGGGCAGGAGGCGGGCGGGGACGCGCACGGGGTCACTCCGGGTAAAGGGCCGGTCAAAGGTTGAGCGTTGGATGACCGTAGCACGATGACAATCGTTTTCAGAAGCACTCCGGGAAGCATCCCGAGAAGCACCCCGAGGTGCCGCCCCGAGAGGCTCCCCGAGGAGCGCCCCGAGAGAAGCGCCCCGGGTGCCCGAGGTGTGGCCGAAATGCAGCCGTGACCGTGTGTCGCTGCCGTGACCGTGTGTCAGAGACGCGCGCTCTTCAGTGCCATGTGCAGCAGCAGCCGGTCCTCGCCCTCGTCCAGGTCCAGGCCCGTGAGCTGCTCGACGCGGGAGAGGCGGTAGTACAGGGTCTGGCGGTGGATACCCAGCTCGGCGGCCGTACGGCCGGCCTGGCCCGCGCGGTCGAGGTAGACCTCGGCGGTGCGGGCCAGTTCGCGGTGGGCGGGGGAGAGCAGCACGCGTACGGCGGGATCGTGGGCGGACCGCGCGGGCAACGCGGTCAGCAGGCGGAACGCCCCGATGGACGTCCACTCGGCGACCGGGCCGAACCGGCTCTCGGCGCGCGCCGCCCGGGCCGCCGCCGACGCCTCACGCCAGGCGTCCCCCAGCTCCGCCAGGCCGATGCGCGGCGCGGACACCCCAGCCGCGACCCCGGCCGCGGCCCCGGCCCCTCGGGCGGCTCCCGTTCCGGCCCCGGCTCCCGTCCCGGTCCCTCTGCCGCCTCCCGTTCCGGCCCTTGCCCCGGCTCCCGCCTCGGTCCTCGCCCCGGCTCCCACCCCGGTCCCCGTCCCGCCCGCGGTGCCGGCCCGGGCGTCGGCCGACCCGCCGGCGCTTCTCGCCCGCTCCAGCAGCCGCCCCGCCGCCGACGCCGCCGGGGCCGGCACGTCCACCGAGCGCAGCCGCACCAGCAGCGCCAGCGACTGGCCCGCGGCCCCTCCGGGCCCGAGCGCCTGGGAGGTGCCCCCCTCCCACGGCATCGTGCACAGCGCCGTCGCCCCCGGCACCGTACGGACCGACGGCGCGTCGTCGGGGCCGGCCGACGGCCAGGGGACCACGCACACCACCGCGTGCGGGGTGTCCGCGCGGGCGCCGAGCGCGGTGCGCAGTTCCGCCACGGCCATGTCCCGCTGCCAGTCCCGCTCGGCGGTCAGCACCGCCCGCAGCTCCCGGCTCAGGTCCGCGCCGTGCTGCGCCTCGTCCGCGAGGAGCGCGCCGATCCGGGCGGTGACCTCCATGGCCGCCGTCAGCTGGGGCTCCGTCGGGCCGGGCTCGGTGTCCAGGAGCCACACGTAGCCGAGGACGACGTCCCGATGGCGTACCGGCAGACAGGTGCGCCCCCGGTACACCCCCGCCTCCGGGGTCGGCGGAATGCGGACCGGGCCCCTCGCGCGGGTGATGCCGAAGCCCTCGAACCAGGCCCGGACCGCCGCCGTGGAGCGCCGGGTGAGGATCGAGCGGGTGCGCACCGGGTCCAGGGCCGAGGGGTCGAGGTCGCCCTCGCTGTCGTACGCGCCGAAGGCGATCAGCTCGAAGTCGCGGTTCTCCAGGGTCGCGGGCGCGCCCAGCAGCTCGGAGATCTCGTCGACCAGCTCCTGGTAGTCACCCCTGGAATCCGTCGTCACCCGGGCATTCTGCCGCATTTGCGCGCCTCACTCATACATCTGTCTGAGATCTGCGGCACGGATGCGTGACAGCTGTCGATGGCCGACGATCGGGAGGATCCTTAGATTTCACGGTGGTTCTCCGTGCCGTCCCCCGTTCACCGGGCAGGCGGCCTCGTGTTGGTTGGTAAGTGGAGGTGCCCCGTGCTGGGTCCCGTGATTCTCGCTGCGTCGCGCAGCGACCGGATGCGTCGTCTGGTCTCGGCCGCGCCGGTGACCAAGCCGGTCGTGGACCGGTTCATCCCCGGCGAGACGGTCGACGAGATCGTGCCGATCATCAGGGACCTCACCGACCAGGGCCTGGAACTGACGATGGACGTCGTCGGCGAGGACATCACCAACCCCGCGCAGGCCGAGGCCGCCCGCGACGCCTACCTGGAGCTGATCGACCGGCTGAAGCCGCTGGACCTCGGCACCCGCGCCGAGATGTCGGTGAAGCTGTCGATGTTCGGCCAGGCGCTGGACGGCGGCCACGAGCTGGCCCTGAAGAACGTCCGCCCGGTCGTCGAGGCCGCTGCCGAGATCGGCACCACGGTCACGCTCGACGCCGAGGACCACACCACCCTCGACTCGATGTTCGCCATCCACGACGAACTGCGCAAGGACGTCCCGCAGACCGGCTGCGTCATCCAGGCCTACCTCTTCCGCACCGAGGGCGACGCACGCCGGCTCGCCGACAGCGGCTCTCGCGTACGGTTGGTGAAGGGCGCCTACAAGGAGCCCGCCGAGGTCGCGTACCAGCAGCGCCACGAGATCGACAAGGCGTACGTGCGCATCCTGCGGACGCTGATGGAGGGCGAGGGCTACCCGATGATCGGGTCCCACGACCCGCGCCTGATCTCCATCGCGCAGGAGCTGGCCCGCACCGCCGGGCGCAAGCTCGACGAGTACGAGTTCCAGATGCTGTACGGCATCCGCGGCGACGAGCACCTGCGGCTGGCCGCCGAGGGACACCGCATGCGCGTCTACACCGCCTACGGCACCGACTGGTACGGCTACTTCATGCGCCGTCTGGCGGAGAAGCCGGCGAACCTCCGGTTCTTCGCCCGCTCGATGGTCACCAAGGGCTGAGCCCGCACCCGCTCGCACAACCCGCTGAAGTCAAGGAGCTACGGAACCCATGGACGCTGTGACCCAGGTCCCCACCCCCGTCAACGAGCCGGTGCACGGCTACGCCCCCGGCTCGCCCGAGCGTGCCCGTCTGGAGGTCAAGCTCAAGGAGCTGGCCGACAACCCGGTCGACCTGCCCTGCACCATCGGCGGCGAGAAGCGGATGGGCGGCGGCGAGCGCTTCGACGTCGTGCAGCCGCACAACCACAAGGCGCGCCTGGGCACCTACGCGAACGCCACCCAGCAGGACGCCCAGGACGCGATCGACGCCGCCCTGGCCGCCGCCCCGGCATGGCGCGCGATGTCCTTCGACGACCGCGCGGCGATCATCCTGCGCGCCGCCGAGCTCCTGTCCGGCCCGTGGCGCGAGACCATCGCCGCCTCCACCATGCTCGGCCAGTCCAAGACGGCCCAGCAGGCCGAGATCGACAGCCCCTGCGAGCTGATCGACTTCTGGCGCTTCAACGTGCACTACGCCCGAGGCATCCTGGCCGAGCAGCCCCCGGCCAACTCCCAGGGCGTGTGGAACCGCATGGACCACCGCCCGCTGGAGGGCTTCGTCTACGCGATCACGCCCTTCAACTTCAGCGCGATCGCGGCCAACCTGCCCACCGCCCCGGCCCTGATGGGCAACGTGGTGGTCTGGAAGCCGTCCCCGACGCAGACCCACGCCGCCGTGCTGCTCATGCAGCTCCTGGAGGAGGCCGGGCTGCCCAAGGGCGTCATCAACCTGGTCACCGGTGACGGCATCGCGGTCTCCGAGGTCGCCCTGGAGCACCGGGACCTCGCCGGCATCCACTTCACCGGCTCGACCAAGACCTTCCAGCACCTGTGGAAGACGGTCGGCAACAACATCGAGAAGTACCGCACCTACCCGCGCCTGGTCGGCGAGACCGGCGGCAAGGACTTCCTGGTCGCCCACCCGAGCGCCGACCGCGCCGTGCTGAAGACCGCCCTGACCCGCGGCGCCTTCGAGTACCAGGGCCAGAAGTGCAGCGCCACCTCCCGCGCGTACATCCCGGCGTCCATCTGGAACGACGGTTTCAAGGAGGAGTTCGCCGCCGAGGTCGACTACCTCACCATGGGTGACGTCACCGACCTGTCGAACTTCATGGGCGCCGTCATCGACGAGCGGTCCTTCGCCAAGAACAAGGCCGCCATCGACCGCGCCAAGGCCGACGAGACCTGCACGATCGTCGCGGGCGGCTCCTACGACGACTCGGTCGGCTACTTCGTCCGCCCGACGGTCGTCGAGTGCACCGACCCGGAGAACGAGGTCTTCCGCACCGAGTACTTCGGCCCGTTCCTCGCCGTGCACGTGTACGACGACAGCAAGGCCGACGCGTACGACGAGATGCTGACCCAGATGGAGTCGGTGTCGGACTACGCGCTCACCGGCTCGGTCATCTCGGGCGACCGCGCCGCGGCGGCCTACACGATGGAGAAGCTGCGCTACGCGGCCGGCAACTTCTACATCAACGACAAGTCGACCGGCGCCGTGGTCGGCCAGCAGCCCTTCGGCGGCGGCCGTGCCTCCGGCACCAACGACAAGGCGGGCGCCCCGCAGAACCTGATGCGCTGGACCCTGACCCGCGCCATCAAGGAGACGCTGGTCGCGCCGACCGACTACACGTACCCGCACATGGGCTGACGCCCACCCGATCCCGGACGGGCCAGGTCTCCCCCCGACCTGGCCCGTCCGACGTTTTCGCAGGTCACGGCAGAGTGACCGACGGCACTGTCTCAGATAGTAGGAAGTCCGAGTAACTGTGGAGACAGACGCTCTGTGCTCCCCTATTTTTGTAGGAGCCGAACGTCCCGCTCGATCGAGCGAATGGCGGTCGTGAGCCGGGCCCCGTGCAGGCAACCCCTGCGGCACCGCGCTCCCCGCCCTTCCGGCGTCTCCCCGCACCACTCGCTTTCCGTGCTCCCGCGCGCCGAAGGAGACGATTCCCATGGCCGAGACGACCGTCCGCCGCCGAGTCCGCCACCTCCCCCGTACCAGTGACTCCGACCGCAAGAACGCGGCCGCCGCCCTCCAGCGCTCCCTCGACCGCCGTGACAACGGCGGCGCCACCGGCCACTGAGCCGGAGGTGACAGGCCGGCGTCCGCATGCCGGACGCCGCATGTCATCCCGTGGGACGAGGGGTAGGGTGCCGTCATGTCTCGCAGCCTCAATCTCGCAGTGATTCCCGGTGACGGCATCGGCCAGGAGGTCGTGGCCGAAGGCCTGAAGGTCCTCTCCGCCGTCCTTCCGCAGGATGTGAAGCTGGAGACCAAGGAGTTCGACTTCGGCGCCCGGCGCTACCACGCCACCGGTGAGACCCTCACCGACGCCGACCTCGACGCCCTCAAGGCGCACGACGCCATCCTCCTCGGCGCGATCGGCGACCCCTCGGTGCCGTCCGGTGTGCTGGAGCGCGGCTTCCTGCTCAAGCTCCGCTTCGCCTTCGACCACCACGTCAACCTGCGGCCGTCCAAGCTGCTCCCGGGCGTCGCCACCCCGCTCGCCGGCCAGCCGGAGATCGACTTCGTCGTCGTCCGCGAGGGCACCGAGGGCCCGTACACGGGCAACGGCGGCACCATCCGCAAGGGCACCGAGCACGAGGTCGCCACCGAGGTCTCCGTCAACACGGCCTTCGGTGTCGAGCGCGTGGTCCGCGACGCCTTCGCCCGCGCGCAGGCCCGCCCGCGCAAGAAGCTGGCGCTCATCCACAAGAACAACGTGCTGACCTTCGCCGGTCACCTGTGGACGAGCGTCTTCGACAAGGTGGCCGAGGAGTTCCCCGACGTCACCACCGAGTACATGCACGTCGACGCGGCCACGATCTACCTCGTCACCCAGCCCGAGCGCTTCGACGTGATCGTCACCGACAACCTCTTCGGCGACATCATCACCGACCTCGCCGCGGCCGTCTCCGGCGGCATCGGTGTCGCCGCCAGCGGGAACATCAACCCGTCCGGCGACTTCCCCTCGATGTTCGAGCCGGTGCACGGCTCCGCGCCCGACATCGCTGGCCAGGGCAAGGCCGACCCCACCGCCACCGTCCTGTCCGTCGCCCTGCTGCTGCGCCACCTCGGCCACGACGCCGAGGCGGCCCGGATCGAGGACGCCGTCGCCGCCGACCTCGGCGCACGCGGTGACCTGCCCGCCCGGAGCACCTCCGAGATCGGCGACGCGCTCGCCGTACGAGTAGCCGGCTGACCCGGCGCACTCGAAATCCAACCTTTCGAAGCCGCCGGGTCCAAGAAACAAGGCACCCGGCGGCTTTCTCCTGCGTCCGCAAGGTGCGACCATCGAACCCTGGGCCGCATTCACCCCGCTTCATCCGTCACGGGCGGCGCGCGATAATCGAACGCGAAGCCGCGACCTGAGGGAATGCTCGGACGTCCTGGCACCGGCCACCGGCCGTACGGGCGTGACCGCGGCCCGTCACAACCAAACCGGTGAAGGACATCAACCCATGACGACGCCCACGATCGAGCTCAAGCCCTCCGCCAACCCGCTCTCCGACACAGAGCGGCAGGCGATCCTGGCCAACCCCGGGTTCGGCCGCCACTTCACCGACCACATGGTGACGGTCAAGTGGACCGAGGGCCGCGGCTGGCACGACGGTCAGCTCGTTCCGTACGCCCCGCTCTCCCTCGACCCGGCCACCATGGTCCTGCACTACGCGCAGGAGATCTTCGAGGGACTGAAGGCCTACCGGCGCCCCGACGGGTCCGTCGCCACCTTCCGCCCGGAGAAGAACGCGCAGCGCTTCCAGGCGTCCTCGCGTCGGCTCGGCATGCCTGAGCTGCCGGTGGAGACGTTCATCGAGGCGTGCGACGCGCTGGTGCGGCAGGACCAGAGCTGGGTTCCGGCGCACGGCGGTGAGGAATCCCTCTACCTGCGCCCCTTCATGATCGCGACCGAGGTCGGCCTGGGCGTGAAGCCGGCCAACGAGTACCTCTTCATCGTCATCGCCTCCCCGGCCGGCGCCTACTTCCCGGGCGGCGTCAAGCCCGTCTCCATCTGGGTCTCCGAGGACCGCGTCCGCGCCGTCCCCGGCGGCATGGGCGACGCCAAGACCGGCGGCAACTACGCCGCGTCCCTCCTCGCCCAGGCCGAGGCCGCCGCCAAGGGCTGCGACCAGGTCTGCTACCTCGACGCGGTCGAGCACCAGTGGGTCGAGGAACTCGGCGGCATGAACCTGTACTTCGTGTACGGCGACAAGATCGTCACCCCGGCCCTGACCGGTTCCATCCTGGAGGGCGTCACCCGCGACTCCCTCCTCACCGTCGCCCGCGACCTCGGCTACGAGGCCGAGGAGGGTCGTGTCTCCGTCGAGCAGTGGCAGCGTGACTCGGAGAACGGCACCCTCACGGAGGTCTTCGCCTGCGGAACGGCGGCGGTGATCACGCCGGTCGGCACGGTGAAGCGGGCCGGGGCGCAGTGGCAGCAGAGCGGGGGCGAGCCGGGCGAGGTGACGCGGCGTCTGCGCGCGGCCCTGCTGGACATCCAGCGCGGCACCGCCGAGGACGAGCACGGGTGGATGCACCGCCTGGCGTGAGGCACCCGGCGCCGGTGCGTGGCGCTGCCGGAGGCTCCGTCCCCGTCCCCCCGCTGAACGGCCTCCCTCCCGGACACCGGACGGGCTGAGTCTGCCGCCCCCGGGCCCTGCCGAAGCAGGGCGCGGGGGCGGCAGCACGTGCACCACCTTGCCCACCGTTTAGAGCAGCGCTCGAAGTCATGCCTACAGGCGGATCCATCGATGCTTCTTTTCCATGGGATCCAGGTTTAGAGTGTTGCTCGAACTTATGGATGGCAAGGAGGTGTCGCGTCGTGAGACTGACTCCCACGGAACGTGACCGGCTGCTGCTCTTCGGCGCGGCCGAGCTGGCCCGCGCCCGCCGCGCCCGCGGCCTGCGGCTGAACGTGCCGGAGGCGACCGCGCTCATCGCGGACACCGTGTGCGAGGCCGCACGCGACGGCGCCCGCCTCGCGGAGGCGGTCGAGCGGGCCCGCTCCGTACTCGGCCCGGACGACGTGCTGCCCGGCGTCGCGGACGTGGTCACCGAGGTGCACGTGGAGGCCGTCTTCGACGACGGCTCCCGGCTCGCGGTCGTCTCCGGCCCGATCGGGGGCGGACTCGGGGAGCGGGCGCCGGGCGCCCTGCTGCCGGGCCCCGGCCACGCCGAACCGGAGGCGGCGGTACACCTCCCGGTCACCAACACCGCGACCGTGCCCGTCTCCGTCACCTCCCACTTCCACTTCTTCGAGGCCAATCCGCGCCTGGACTTCGACCGCGAGCGGGCCTACGGCATGCGCCTCGCCGTACCCGCCGGGTCCTCGGTCCGCTTCGGTCCCGGGGAGAGCGCCGAGGTGGGCCTGGTGCCCATCGGCGGGCGGCGGGTCGCGATCGGGTTCGCCGGTCTGGTCGACGGGCCGCTGGACGCGCCGGGAGCGAAGGAGGAGGCCCTGCGGCGGGCGGCGGCCTGCGGATACCTGGGCGCCGCGCGACAAGCGCCGGTAGGAGGCGAACGATGAGCCGGTCGAAGGGACGCGAGGTCAGCGAGTCGGTCCACGTCGACCCCCGCGCCTACGCCGCCACCCACGGCCCCCGCGCCGGCGACCGCCTCCGCCTCGGCGACTCGGGGCTGGTGATCCGCGTCGAGTCCGACGCCCAGCGCCACGGCGACGAGTTCCTCGCCGGCTTCGGGAAGACCGCCCGCGACGGACTCCACCTCAAGGCCGCCGCGGTGCGCGAGACCTGCGACGTCGTCATCAGCAACGTCGTCGTGATCGACGCCGCCCAGGGCATCCGGAAGGTCTCCATCGGCATCCGCGAGGGCCGGATCCACGCCATCGGCCGGGCCGGGAACCCCGACACCCTCGACGGCGTGGACGTCGTGGTCGGCACGGGTACGTCCATCGTCTCCGGCGAGGGCCTCATCGCCACCGCCGGGGCCGTCGACACCCACGTCCACCTGCTCTCCCCGCGCATCATGGAGGCGTCGCTCGCGTCCGGTGTGACGACGGTCATCGGGCAGGAGTTCGGCCCTGTCTGGGGCGTCGGCGTCAACTCGCCCTGGGCGCTGAAGCACGCGTTCGGCGCCTTCGACGCCTGGCCCGTCAACATCGGCTTCCTGGGCCGGGGATCGTCGTCCGACCGGGCGCCCCTGATCGAGGCGCTGGCCGAGGGCGGCGCGTCCGGCTTCAAGGTGCACGAGGACATGGGCGCCCACACCCGCGCCCTCGACACCGCCCTGCGCGTCGCCGAGGAACACGACGTCCAGGTCGCCCTGCACAGCGACGGCCTGAACGAGTGCCTCTCCGTCGAGGACACCCTCCGCGTCCTGGAGGGCCGCACCATCCACGCCTTCCACATCGAGGGCTGCGGCGGCGGACACGTCCCCAACGTGCTGAAGATGGCCGGTGTCCCCAACGTCATCGGCTCCTCCACCAACCCCACCCTGCCCTTCGGCCGGGACGCGGTCGCCGAGCACTACGGCATGATCGTCTCCGTCCACGACCTGAAGACGGAGCTGCCGGGCGACGCCGCCATGGCCCGTGACCGCATCCGCGCCGGGACCATGGGCGCCGAGGACGTGCTGCACGACCTGGGCGCGATCGGCATCACCTCCTCCGACGCGCAGGGCATGGGCCGGGCCGGCGAGACGGTCCGCCGCACCTTCGCCATGGCCGGGAAGATGAAGGCCGAGTTCGGCGCCCCCGACGGCGGCCACGACAACGAACGCGTCCTGCGCTACATCGCCAAGCTGACCATCAACCCCGCCATCGCCCACGGCCTTTCCCACGAGGTCGGCTCCATCGAGGCCGGCAAGCTCGCCGACATCGTCCTGTGGCGCCCGGAGTACTTCGGCGCCAAGCCGCAGCTCGTCCTCAAGTCGGGCTTCCCGGCGTACGGCGTGGTCGGCGACCCGAACGCGGCCACCGACACCTGCGAGCCCCTCGTCCTCGGACCGCAGTTCGGCGCGCACGGCGCCACGCCCGCCGAGATATCGGTGGCCTTCGTCGCGCAGGCCGCTCTCGACCAGGGCGGCGACACCATGCCGACCCGGCGCCGCAGGGTCGCCGTGCGCGGCACCCGCGGCATCGGCCCGGCCGACCTGCGCCTGAACTCCCGTACCGGCGTGGTCGACGTCGCCCAGCGCACCGGCCTGGTCACCCTGGACGGCGACCCGCTGCGCTCGGAACCGGCCGACTCCGTCTCGCTCAACCGCCTCTACTTCCTCTGACCTCCTGGGACACCTCCATGACCTTCCGCATGCCCCCCGAGTGGGCCGCGCACGAACGCACCTGGATGGCCTGGCCCGGCCCCAACCCGACGTTCAGCGGCGCCGAGGAACTGGCCGAGGCCCGTGCGGCCTGGGCGTCCGTCGCCCGCGCGGTGCGCCGCTTCGAGCCGGTGACGATGGTGCACGGACCCGGCCAGGGCGACTCGGCGCGCGAACTGCTCGGCCCGGACGTCGACCTGGTCGAGCGCGAGCTGGACGACGCCTGGATGCGGGACATCGGCCCGACCTTCGTGACGGACGGGCAGGGCGGCCTGGCCGCCGTGGACTGGGTGTTCAACGGCTGGGGCGCCCAGGACTGGGCCCGCTGGGAGCACGACTCCGAGATCGCCCGCCATGTCGCGCATCTCACCGGTGCCCCCGTGCTGGGCAGCACGCTCGTCAACGAGGGCGGCGCGATCCACGTCGACGGCGAGGGCACGGTCCTGCTGACCGACACCGTCCAGCTCGGCTCCGGCCGCAACCCCGGCTGGACCCGCGAGCAGGTCGAGGCGGAGATCCACGCCAAGCTCGGCACCACCAAGGCCATCTGGCTCCCGCACGGCCTGACCGGTGACTACGGCACGTACGGCACCCAGGGCCACGTCGACATCGTCGCCGCCTTCGCGCGGCCGGGCACCGTCGTCGTGCACAGCCAGCGCGACCCCGCCCACCCCGACCACGCCCGCTCCCAGGCGTACCTGGAGATCCTCCGCGGCCAGACCGACGCCAGGGGCCGCCGCCTGGAGGTCGTCGAGGTACCCGCCCCGACCGTCCTGAAGGACGAGGAGGGCGACTGGGTCGACTACTCGTACATCAACCACTACCTCTGCAACGGCGGCGTCGTCCTGTGCGCCTTCGACGACCCGCACGACGAGATCGCGGCCGGCATCTTCCGCCGGCTCCACCCGCGGCGGACGGTGACCCTGGTGGACGCGCGCACGATCTTCGCGGGCGGCGGCGGCATCCACTGCATCACGCAGCAGCAGCCGAAGACCGCCGTCAGGTAGAACATACGGGTGAACGTCCTGCTCCGCACGGCCCCCGGCCACCACCTCACCGAGCGGCCGCGCCCGTTGCCCGAAGTGTCCGAACGCCCGCGGCGCCACGGGCCGCCGACCCCGGACGGCGCGCGGCCCGCGGCCCGGGTGACCTCCGCATGAGCACCCCCGGCGCCCGTCGCCGCACCCCCGCCCCGCCGCGCGAGGCCGTTCTCGCCGCCGCCATGGAGATGATCCACGAGCGCGGCCTGGAGAAGCTCACCATGGCGGCGCTCGGCCGAGAGGTCGGCATGAGCAGTGGCCACCTCCTCTACTACTTCCGTTCCAAGGACGAACTGCTGCTGCGCACCCTGGAGTGGAGCGAGGGCCGCCTCGGCGTCGAACGAGGCCGGCTCCTCACCCGTCCCGGCACGTCCCGCGAACGCCTCGACGCCTACGTCGACCTCTACGTCCCCGACGGGCACCGGGACCCGCACTGGACGCTGTGGCTGGAGGTCTGGAACCGCTCGCAGAACGCCGCCGACGAGGCCCGCGACCGGCAGGCCGCCATCGAGGGCGCCTGGCACCGCGACCTGGTCGCGCTGCTCGCCGAAGGCATCTCGCGCGGCGAGTTCCGCAGCGTCGACCCCGACCGATTCGCGTCCCGGCTGCGCGCCCTCCTCGACGGCTTCGCCATCCACGTGGCGATCGGGCTGCGGGGCACGGACCGGGACCAAGTCCTGGGCCACGTGAGGGAGTTCCTGGCGAGCGGTCTCCTCGCGGACGTCTGACCCCGCGCCCGGGCTGTACGCAATACGGGTGATTGACCCTGTGGCGTGCGATGGGCTTGGATCGGGGGAGCCCCTCGGCGCGGGGCCGGGGGAAGGCGTCAACGGGGAAACAGGGGGAATCGTGCTCAGGTCGGGAATCGTGCTCAGATCCATGCGTGGAGCGTCCGTCGCGGTGCTCGCGGGGGCGATGGTCGCGCTGTCGGCGACCTCGGCGGCAGCGGCGCCGAAGCCGGGGACCGAGAGGGTCACGCTGGCGGCGACGGGGGAGCAGGGCGACGGCGACTCGTACGGCCCGCAGCTCAGCGCCGACGGCCGGTTCGCGGTCTTCTCGGGATACGCGTCCAACCTGGTACCCGGCGACACCAACGCGCTCGCGGACGTCTTCGTGCGCGACCTGCGCGAGGGAACCGTCGAGCGGGTCAACGTGGGCCCGGACGGTGCGCAGGCCGACGGTGACTCCTCGGCGCTCGCCATCAGCTCCGACGGACGTCACGTCCTGTTCCGTTCCCAGGCCCGGAACCTGGTCGACCGGGAGATCCCGCCCGCGGACGCCGGGGCGTACGACATCTACCTGCACGACCGGCGCACCGGCCGCACCGAGCGGATCAGCGTCGGCCTCGACGGGGGCTCCGCCCACGCGGGCGGCGCCGTCATGTCGGGGGACGCCCGCTACGTCGCCTTCAACGCCAAGGCCGACCGGATGGAGCACGAACCCGGCGACCTCTTCGGAGCCGTGTACGTCCTCGACCGGCGCACCGGCGCCGTGGAGCGGATCAGCAACCGCGACCGCCCCACCGACCCCGCCCTGCTGCAGGCCATCAGCGCCGACGGCCGCCACGTGGCGTACACGCAGATGGTGCCGCGCAGCTCCGGCGGCGCCACCTGGGTCCACGACCGACGCACCGGCAGCGAGGAGCGGGTCAACGTCCGAGCGGACGGCACCCCGGCCGAGCGGTACGCGCTGCCCGCCTCGCTCTCCGCGGACGGCCGGACCATCGCCTTCCAGTACTGGGGCGACGACCTGGTGCCGGGCGAGACCCCCGGGGACGACACCCACCTCTACGTCCGCGACCTGCGCACGGACGTCACCCGCCGCGTCGGTCCCGGAACGGCCGGCGAGGAGGGGCCGCGTCAACCGGTGCTCAGCCCGGACGGCCGGTACCTGGCCTACCAGGCGGACCCCCGGTCGGCGGACGGACGGCTCGGACCGGCCAACGTCTACCTGCGTGACCTGCGCGACGGCACCACCCGTACGGTCAGCGAGTCCGTCGCCGGGGGCCCGGTGACCGACGCCTCCGTGACGGTGTCCTGGGTGAGCGCGGACGCCCGGCGCATCGGCCTCGGCAGCGACTCCGCGCAACTGGTCCCGGGGGACACCAACGGCCACTACGACGGCTTCGTGCGACGCCTGCGCTGAACATCCACTGCTCGCATCCTGAGACGGACGGTGAGCACGGGGACAGACTGTGCCAGACTGCCCGCGTGCTCTCGTTCGCCATGATTATTGGCAGCAGGCGCGCCGGTCCGCAGTGACCACCACGTACGACCAGGTACGGGTGGACACCGTCGTCCTCGACCCGCGCGCAGACCTCTCGCACCCGCGAGAGGTTTTTCGTTTTCCTGGCCCACCCCCAGCCGGGAAGAGAGCGCGAGGGATCATAGACGGACGGTGGAACCGGTCATTCCGGTAGACCGAGATCCCATACAGGAGCCTTCAGATCATGACCGCACCCAGCGAACTCGACGATTCGTTCCACGTCTTCGACACCACCCTGCGCGACGGCGCGCAGCGCGAGGGCATCAACCTCACGGTCGCGGACAAGCTGGCCATCGCACGGCACCTGGACGACTTCGGCGTGGGCTTCATCGAGGGCGGCTGGCCCGGCGCGAACCCCCGGGACACCGAGTTCTTCGCCCGCGCCCAGCAGGAGATCGACCTGAACCACGCCCAGCTGGTCGCCTTCGGCTCCACCCGCCGCGCGGGCACGACCGCCGCCCAGGACCACCAGGTCAAGGCGCTCCTGGAATCGGGCGCCCAGGTGATCACCCTGGTCGCCAAGTCCCACGACCGGCACGTCGAGCTCGCCCTGCGCACCACGCTCGACGAGAACCTGGCGATGGTCGCCGACACCGTCTCCTTCCTCAAGGAGCAGGGCCGCCGGGTCTTCGTCGACTGCGAGCACTTCTTCGACGGCTACCGCGCCAACCCCGAGTACGCGAAGGCCGTCGTCCGCGCCGCCTCCCAGGCGGGCGCCGACGTCGTCGTCCTGTGCGACACCAACGGCGGCATGCTCCCGGCGCAGATCCAGGCCGTGGTCGCCACCGTGCTGGCCGACACCGGCGCCCGGCTCGGCATCCACGCCCAGGACGACACCGGCTGCGCCGTCGCCAACACCCTCGCCGCGGTCGACGCGGGCGCCACCCACGTCCAGTGCACGGCCAACGGCTACGGCGAGCGCGTCGGCAACGCCAACCTGTTCCCGGTCGTGGCCGCGCTGGAGCTGAAGTACGGCAAGCAGGTGCTGCCCGAGGGCCGGCTGCGCGAGATGACCCGGATCTCCCACGCCATCGCCGAGGTCGTCAACCTCACCCCCTCCACCCACCAGCCCTACGTCGGCGTCTCCGCCTTCGCCCACAAGGCCGGCCTGCACGCCTCCGCCATCAAGGTCGACCCGGACCTGTACCAGCACATCGACCCCGAACAGGTCGGCAACACCATGCGGATGCTGGTCTCCGACATGGCCGGCCGCGCCTCCATCGAGCTCAAGGGCAAGGAACTCGGCATCGACCTCGGCGGCGACCGCGAACTGGTCGGCCGGGTCGTCGAGCGCGTGAAGGAGCGCGAGCTGGCGGGCTACACGTACGAGGCCGCCGACGCGAGCTTCGAGCTCCTGCTGCGCGCGGAGGCCGAGGGCAGTCCCCTCAAGTACTTCGACGTCGAGTCCTGGCGCTCCATCGCCGAGGACCGCCCCGACGGCATCCACGCCAACGAGGCCACGGTCAAGCTCTGGGCCAAGGGCGAGCGCATCGTCGCCACGGCCGAGGGCAACGGCCCGGTCAACGCCCTGGACCGTGCCCTGCGCGTCGCCCTGGAGAAGATCTACCCGGAGCTGGCCAAGCTCGACCTGGTCGACTACAAGGTCCGCATCCTGGAGGGCGTGCACGGCACCCAGTCCACGACGAGGGTCCTCATCTCCACGAGCGACGGGACGGGGGAGTGGTCCACGGTGGGCGTCGCGGAGAACGTCATCGCCGCTTCGTGGCAGGCCCTGGAGGACGCGTACACGTACGGGCTGCTGCGGGCGGGGGTCGCGCCCGCCGGGTGAGCCGGTTTTCCTCGCCCGTACTGATGTCTTATTCGGGGCGATTCGGGTACTTTCGAACGTATGGCGGACGTACGTGTTCGAGCCCTCATACGCCTCCTGATCGCGCCGGTCGTCGCCGCGCTGGCGGTACTGATGGCCGGTGCGCCCGGCGCGCAGGCGGCCACCGACGTCTCCGAGATCGGCGCAGCCCTGCGCGAAAGTCCCGTGTACGTGGACCCTGCCGCCTCCGACCTGCTGTCGTCGGCGGACGCGGAGGCCCTCGCCGACAAGATCGAGGACTCGAACGAACCCGTCTTCGTGGCGGTCCTCCCGGCGGACTACCCGACCCAGAACCTCTTCCAGAACCTCCGCACCGAGACCGGCATCACCGGCCTGTACGGCGTCCGCCTCGGCGACGAGTTCGACGCGCGCGCCGACAGCAGAGTGCTGAGCCGCCAGGGTGTGGACAACCTGGTCACGGCCGTGCAGGGCGCGGGCGACACCAAGGCCCAGCTCAACGACTTCGTCGACGACGCGCTGCGCAGCGTGCGCGGCTCCGCGCCCACGTCCTGGGACTCCGGCGACGCCTCCGCGCCGACCGGCGCCCTGATCACGGCGGGTGCGGTCGTGGCCGTCGGCGGCGCGGGCGTCTACGCGCTCTCCCGCCGCAACCGGCGCCGCCGGGAGGAGGAGCAGCGGGAGGCACTGGAGAGGCTGCGGGTCGTGGTCGACGAGGACATCACGGCGTTCGGCGAGGAACTCGACCGCCTGGACTTCCACCCGGCGGAGCCGCGCGCCGACGACGCGATGCGCACCGACTACGCACGCGCCCTCGACGCCTACGAGCAGGCCAAGACGTACATGGCGGACGCCCGAAAACCGGAGGACGTCCGGGCCGTCACCCAGGCCCTGGAGGACGGCCGCTTCTCGCTCGCCGAGCTCGCCGCCCGCCGCGAGGGCAGGCCGCTGCCCGAACGCCGGCCGCCCTGCTTCTTCGACCCGCGCCACGGCCCGTCGGTCGCCGACGTCACCTGGACGCCACCGGGCGGCGCCACCCGTGAGGTGCCCGTCTGCGAGGCCGACCGGACCCGGCTGTCCGCCGGCCGGGACCCGATGATCCGCGAGGTGGACACCGAGTACGGCCGACGTCCCTACTGGGACGCGGGCCCGGCCTACGGCCCCTGGGCGGGCGGCTACTTCGGTGGCGGCATCCTTCCCGGCCTGCTGTTCGGCACCATGCTGGGCAGCATGATGGCGGGCCCCGCCTACGGAGCCGGCTACGGCGCCGGTTACGGCGACTTCGGCGGATACGACGGCGGCGACGTCTCCGGCGCCGACTTCGACCCCGGCGACTTCGGGGGTGGTTTCGGCGGCGGTGACTTCGGCGGTGGCGGCGGCTTCGGCGGCGGAGGGGACTTCGGCGGCGGCTTCTGACCGGGTGGCGGTGCGGCGCCCCGCCGTCACCGCCCCGCGGAGGGCAGGCTGACGCGTTTCAGCGGGCGGCACGACCGAGAGAACCCGGGCAGTGCCTGCGCGCGAGTTCGCCGTACGGGCGGACCCGGCGAGTTCCCGTTCGCTAGCGTGAGCCCATGCCGTACACCCCCGCGCTCCTCGTCATCGACATACAGAACGCCACGGTCGCCATGGCGCACCGGGCCTGCGGGACGGTCGACGCGATCGCGGGGCTGAGCGAGCGGGCCCGGGCGGCCGGTGTGCCGGTGGTGACCGTCCGGCAGCGGGGCGAGGGGATGGTGCCCGGCACCGAAGGCTGGCGGGTCGTGCCCGAGCTGGCGCCCCGGGAAGGGGAGCCGGTCGTCGACAAGACGACCCCGGACAGCTTCCTGGGCACCGCCCTCGACGAGATCCTCCAGGCGCTCGGCGTCACCGAGGTGATCGTGACGGGCTTCGCCACGGAGGTCTGCGTGGACACCACGGCGCGGCAGGCGCTGAGCCGGGGCTACGACCTGGTCGTCGTGGCCGACGGGCACACCACCTCGCGGCGTGGCGAGGCGGACGCCGACGGCCTGGTTCCCGCGGAGCGCTCGATCGCCCACTGCAACGCGGTCTACCGGATGATCGGCTGGCCCGGGCGCCGTATCCGGGTCCGGGCCGCCGCCGACGTCGAGCTCAGGCCTGCCTGATCGCCGAGATGTCGAAGTTCAGCTTGATCTTGTCGGAGACCAGCACGCCACCGGTCTCCAGGGCGGCGTTCCAGGTGAGCCCCCACTCCGAGCGCTTGATCTCCGACTTGCCCTCGAAGCCGACGCGCTCGTTGCCGAAGGGGTCCTTGGCGGCGCCGTTGAACTCCAGGTCGATCGTGAGGGGCCTGGTGGTGCCGAGGATCGTGAGGTCGCCGGTGACGCGGTAGGCGTCGTCGCCCAGGGCCTGCGCGCCGGTGGAGCGGAAGGTCATCTTCGGGAACTCGTCCGTCCTGAAGAAGTCCGAGCTCTTGAGGTGGCCGTCGCGGTCGGCGGACCCCGTGTCGATGCTGTCCATCGTGATGTCGAGGGAGGCCGTGGAGCGGGACGGGTCGGCGCCGTCCAGGTGGAGCGAGCCGCTGAAGTCCAGGAACTTGCCCTTGACGTTGGTGACCATGGCGTGGCGGGCCGTGAAGCCGATCGTCGTGTGGGCGGGGTCGATCGTGTACGCGCCGGTCAGCGTGGCGAGGTCGGGAGTGGTGGTCACGGTGTCCTCCAGGAAAGGGGCCGATCGTGATGTCGCATGCCGATGTTGAACTTTCAATCAATCCAACGGCCACGACTGTAGTCCCATTCAGTTCAAGTTTCAACAGTCGTGCGAGAGGTCGCCGCGCCGCCGGCTGACGGGCCCCGCCTCGGGGAATAGACATGAGCATGACCTTCCAGCGGCCGTACGCCCATCGGACCGGCACCGGACCCACCCGCCGCACCGTCCTGCTCGCGGCCGCCCTGGCCGCCGCACTCATCCCCGCCCTCGGCGCAGCCGCCGTCCCCGCCGCCGACCCTTACGACACCCTCCGCCGGCGCTGGCTCGCCATCGCCCTCGGCGACGGTTACGACCCGGCCGCCGAACCGTACGCCTCCCGCCTGGCCGAAACCGGCGCCCGCGCCCGCGCACACCGCGCCACCATGGCCCCCACCCCCACCTCCCTGTGGCCCGGCCACCCCTTCGACCCGCCCGCGGGCATCACCTTCGCCTACGGCCGCCTGTGGACCATGGCCCAGGCGTACGTCCAGCAGGGCACCGGCTCCACCGGCGACGAGGCCCTCCTCGCCGACATCCTGCGGGGCCTCGACCACCTCTCGGCCACCGTCTACAACCCGGCCACCACCCGCTACGGCAACTGGTGGGAGTGGCAGATCGGCAGCCCCCGCCTCCTGACGGACATCACGGCCGCCCTGTACGACCACCTCGGCACCGACCGCACCGCCGCCGCCTGCGCCGCCGTCGACCACTTCGTCCCCGACGCGATGCTCGGCGACTACACCGGCACCTCCACCGGCGCCAACCGCGTCGACCTCTGCCGCTCCGTCGCCCTGCGCGGCATCCTGGGCCGGGACCCCGGCAAGATCGCCCTCGCCCGCGACGCCCTCTCGCCGGTCTTCCCGTACGTCACCGAGGGCGACGGCCTCCACGCCGACGGCTCGTTCGTCCAGCACACCCGGGTCGCCTACTCGGGGACGTACGGCCAGGTCATGCTGGACGGACTCGGCCGGCTGTTCACCCTGCTCGCCGGCTCGCCGTGGGAGGTGACGGACCCCGGCAGGCAGATCATCCTCGACAGCGTCGAGCACGCCTACGCGCCCCTCATCCACGACGGACTGGTCATGGACGGCGTCAACGGGCGGGCCATCAGCCGGGGTCACCTCAAGAGCGACGACCTGCGCGTCATGCGCAGCGACCACTTCCACGGGCAGCAGCTCATCGCCGCCATGGCGGTCCTCGCCGGCGGCGCGAGCGACGCCGAGCGCGAACGCTGGCACGCGCGGATCAAGGGCTGGATCGAACGGGACACCGTCACCCCCGTCCTGACGGCACCGCAGTTCCCGGTCGCCGACCTCGCCCGGCTGCACGCGATCGCGGACGCCCCCGGCGAGGCCGCGCCCGAGCCCACCGGGCACCGCCTCTTCGCGGCCATGGACCGCGCCGTGCACCGCCGCCCCGCCTTCACCGCGGGCCTCGCCATGGCCAGCGACCGCATCGCCCACTACGAGTGCGGCAACGGCGAGAACCCGCGCGGCTGGCACACCGGCGCGGGCATGCTCACCTGGTGGGCGAACGGGACGAGGGCGGGCCGGTCCGATCAGTACACCGACTGGTTCTGGCCCACCGTCGACTGGTACCGGCTGCCCGGCACCACCGTCTCCACCAAACGCCTGGCCGACCGGGAGGGCGGCGAGTGGGGTGAGCCCAGGCCGGACGCGCGCTGGGTCGGCGGCACGACCGACGGCGAGTACGCGGCGGTCGGACAGCACCTCAAGGGGCTCGGCTCGACCCTCGAAGCCCGCAAGTCCTGGTTCTTCGCCGACGACGCGGTGGTCTGCCTGGGCGCCGGCATCACCTGCGCGGACGGTGTCCCGGTCGAGACGGTCGTCGACAACCGCAATCTGGGGGAGGGCGGCACCCAGGCGCTCGTCCGAGGCCGGCACTGGGCCCATCTGGAGGGCCACGGAGGCTGGATCGTGCCCGAGGGCGATCTGCGGACCCTGCGCGAGGACCGCACCGGTGCCTGGGCCGACATCAACACCACCAGCACGGCCGAGCGCCGCACCCGCCGCTGGCAGACCCTCTGGCTGGACCACGGCACGGATCCGGCCGGCGCCGCCTACGTCTACGTCCTCATGCCGGGCGCCACCCGCCGGGCGGTCGCCCGGCGCGCGGCCGACCACCGCCGGCTCACGGTCCTCGCCAACGACGAACGGTGCCAGGCGGTCGCGGTTCCCCCACTCGGCCTCACGGCCGCGAACTTCTGGCAGGCGGGCACGGCGGGCCCGCTCACCACGACGGCGGGGGCCAGTGTGCTGATCCGCCGCCGAGGCCGCACCGCTACCCTCTGCGTGAGCGAACCACCGCGTACCGGAGCACCCTTGGAGATCGTCTGGGACCGCCCGGTGCGGGCGGTGGCACGGGCCGACGAGACGGTCGAGATCCTCGCGACAGGCCGCCGACTGCACCTCCGCGTCACTCCAGGGGTGGTATGTACCACCCACGAATGTGAGGTGACTCTCAGCTGAAGGCTTTGTGTGACCCCTACAAGCATGAGGCCCTCTGAGCAGTCGAAACGGCTGCATGCTGTAGGGGTTCTGTTCAGTGCTACCAGGAAAACGCGCTGGAGACTGTACGGAGTCGACGGCTCGCAATCCTTGGTGAGCTTCGTAGAGTCGCTACATGACCGTTTTGGATGAGGCGCCGGGTGAGCCGACGGACGCGCGCGGGCGAGTGGCCGAACTGCACGAGATCCGTGCCCAGGCACTGGCCGGACCGAGCGAGAAGGCGACGGCGGCGCAGCACGCCAAGGGCAAGCTGACGGCGCGGGAGCGGATCGAACTGCTCCTGGACCCGGGCTCCTTCCGCGAGGTCGAGCAACTGCGACGGCACCGGGCTACCGGCTTCGGCCTGGAGGCCAAGAAGCCGTACACCGACGGTGTCATCACCGGCTGGGGCACGGTCGAGGGCCGCACGGTCTTCGTCTACGCGCACGACTTCCGGATTTTCGGCGGCGCACTGGGCGAGGCCCACGCCACGAAGATCCACAAGATCATGGACATGGCCATCGCGGCCGGTGCCCCGCTGGTCTCCCTCAACGACGGCGCCGGCGCCCGCATCCAGGAGGGCGTCAGCGCCCTCGCCGGCTACGGCGGCATCTTCCAGCGCAACACCAAGGCCTCCGGGGTCATCCCGCAGATCAGCGTGATGCTCGGCCCGTGCGCGGGCGGCGCGGCCTACAGCCCCGCCCTCACCGACTTCGTGTTCATGGTCCGCGACACCTCGCAGATGTTCATCACCGGTCCCGACGTGGTCAAGGCGGTCACCGGCGAGGAGATCACGCAGAACGGCCTGGGCGGCGCCGACGTGCACGCCGAGACCAGCGGCGTCTGCCACTTCGCCTACGACGACGAGGAGACGTGCCTCGCCGAGGTGCGCTACCTGCTGTCGTTGCTCCCCCAGAACAACAGGGAGAACCCGCCCCGCGCCGAATCCACCGACCCCGCGGACCGCCGCGGCGACACCCTCCTCGACCTGGTCCCGGCGGACGGCAACCGCCCGTACGACATGACCAAGGTCATCGAGGAACTCGTCGACGACGGCGAGTACCTCGAGGTCCACGAGCGCTGGGCCCGCAACATCATCTGCGCGCTGGCCCGCCTCGACGGACAGGTCGTCGGCATCGTCGCCAACCAGCCGCAGGCCCTGGCCGGCGTACTGGACATCGAGGCCAGCGAGAAGGCCGCGCGCTTCGTCCAGATGTGCGACGCCTTCAACATCCCGATCATCACCCTCCTGGACGTACCCGGCTTCCTGCCGGGCGTCGACCAGGAGCACGGCGGAATCATCCGCCACGGCGCCAAGTTGCTCTACGCCTACTGCAACGCGACCGTGCCCCGCATCTCGCTCATCCTGCGCAAGGCGTACGGAGGTGCTTACATCGTCATGGACAGCCAGTCCATCGGCGCCGACCTCACCTACGCCTGGCCGACGAACGAGATCGCCGTGATGGGCGCCGAGGGTGCCGCCAACGTCATCTTCCGCCGTCAGATCGCCGAGGCCGAGGACCCCGAGGCCATGCGGGCCCGCATGGTCAAGGAGTACAAGGCCGAGCTGATGCACCCCTACTACGCGGCCGAACGAGGCCTGGTCGACGACGTCATCGACCCCGCCGAGACCCGCGAGGTGCTCATCAGGTCCCTGGCGATGCTCCACACCAAGCACGCCGACCTGCCCTCCCGCAAGCACGGCAACCCGCCGCAGTGACCCGAGGAGCCACTTCCATGTCCACTCCCGACATCCGCGTCGAGAAGGGCCACGCCGAGCCCGAGGAAGTCGCCGCCATCACGGCCCTCCTGCTGGCCCGTGCCGCCGCCCGCCCTGCCGAGATCGCCCCGGTCCACGGCGGCGGCCGCGTCCGCGCCGGCTGGCGCCGCCTGGAACGCGAGCCGGGCTTCCGCGCGCCGCACAGCTGGCGCTGACCTGAGTCGACGAAGGGGCCCCCTCCACCGGGAGGGGGCCCCTTCGCATGGGATGAGGGCTCTGTGTTCGACGCCGGCTGGGGCAACGATCCAGGGGCGCGGGGGTTGTCTCGATGTGCGGCTCCGCCGCGTGGGCGCGACCAGCCACAACCCACCCGCGCCCGGCAACGAAACCGCCCCCGGCAGCCCATTGGCCGCAGGGGGCGTCGCGCAACCCCGCGCCGACGGGGTGCAGCCTGTGCCGCTAGCGCAACCGCGCCATCAGCGCGTGCTCCACGAGAGTGATCAGCGCACTCTTCGCGTCGGCGCGGTGCCGGGCGTCGGTCGTGATGATCGGGGTGTCCGGTCCGATCTGCAGCGCCTCGCGGACCTCGTCCGGGTTGTACGGCTGCTGGCCGTCGAAGCCGTTGAGGGCGATGACGAACGGCAGGCCGGAGTTCTCGAAGTAGTCGACGGCGGGGAAGCAGTCGGCGAGCCGCCTCGTGTCGACCAGCACGATCGCACCGATGGCGCCGCGCACCAGGTCGTCCCACATGAACCAGAAACGGTCCTGGCCGGGTGTACCGAAGAGGTACAGGATCAGGTCCTGGTCGAGCGTGATACGTCCGAAGTCCATGGCGACCGTGGTGGTCGTCTTGTCCCCCGTGTGGGTGAGGTCGTCGATGCCCGCGGACGCGGATGTCATCACGGCCTCGGTGCGCAGCGGGTTGATCTCCGAGACGGCGCCGACGAACGTCGTCTTGCCCACGCCGAATCCGCCCGCCACCACGATCTTCGCGGAAGTGGTGGAGCGGGAAGGCCCTCCGCTAGAGCTTGCGAAGTCCACTGAGCACCCTTTCGAGCAGTGTCACGTCTGGCTGGCCGCCGGCGTTTTCGTCGCCGCCGGGCTGATGGATGGCGACCAGGCCCGCCTCCGCCAAGTCGGCGACGAGGATCCTGGCCACGCCGAGAGGGATCGTCAGGAGGGCCGAGACCTCGGCCACCGACTTGATCTCCCGGCAGAGGTTGCAGATCCGCTGATGCTCGGGCAACTGGCCCTGCATCTGGTGCGGCTGCGCGGTGGTGTGCACCAGTGCCTCGATGGCGAGCTGGTATCGCGGCCTGGTGCGGCCGCCCGTCATGGCGTACGGGCGCACCAGGGGGTTGTTCGACGCCCCGGCGGGCGCCGGCTCAGGGGTGCGGCGCTGCGGCTGCACGGGCTGGATGCGCGGAGCGTGCGGCTGGTCGTACGGCGAAGGGCCGGGGCCCTGCGGCGCGTACGGCTGCCGGTGGCCCGGCACGGAGGGGTAGCCGTATCCGTTCGCCGAGCCGTCGTTCGGGCCCTGGCCAGGGCCGTACGACCAGTTGCCCGAAGACGGACCACCTGGGGGTGTTGCCACTTTTTCCTCCTCCGACTGTGCCTGGCATCCATCACTGTGGAGCCGCGTCCCGAAACTTTACGGCCACGGGACGCCAAAACGCACCGTCTGTCCTTTAGTTGAGAAGGCTCCCTTGGAGCTCGGCCCGCAGATCGGGCGTCAGAACCGTGCCCGCACGGTCCACCAGAAGGGCCATCTCGTACCCAATGAGACCGATGTCCGCCTCCGGGTGTGCGAGAACCGCGAGGGACGAGCCGTCGGAGATGGACATGATGAAGAGGAATCCCCGCTCCATCTCCACAACTGTCTGGTTCACGCTGCCGCCCTCGAAGATGCGCGAGGCACCGGCGGTCAGCGAGGTCAGACCGGAGGCGACGGCCGCGAGCTGGTCGGCACGGTCGCGCGGGAACCCTTCGGACATCGCCAGAAGGAGTCCGTCGGCGGAGACCACCACCGTGTGGGACACCCCCGGGGTGTTTTCCACGAAGTTGGTGATCAACCAGTTCAGGTTCTGCGCCGCCTGGCTCATCGGGCTCACACTAACGCTCCTGGTTGTAGGTGCTGTCAGGACCACGGTGTTCATTCCTTGTGTCCTGGCCGTTCGTTTCACTGCCTGCACTGCGGCCTCGCTCGACGCCGCGGCGCAGGTTGCTCAGCCTGCCCCGGACGTCCTCCGGGGCGCGGGAGACCTGGGGGCCTCCCTGTGGAGTGGTCTCGGCGGCGCCCTCGACCAGGTTGGCCTTGGGTACCCGCCGGGGCAGACCCGAGGAGGTCACCCCGCCCGCCCTGGGCTTGCGCAGTGCCGAGGCCTGCTGCCAGCGGTCGTCGTTCGCCGACCGCCAGTTGTCCTCGCCGCCCGCGCCGGGTGCGGCGGCGGCCGGTGCCTCCTGGTCCACGCGCCCCGCGTCGCCGGCGCCGCTCACGGCCGAGCCGCGGCGGGGAAGACCGGCGTCGGTCATCTCGTGGGCGGCGGAAGGGGCCGGACCCGGACGGTCGAAGCCTACGCGGTCCGCCTCGGTCCCGTCAGCGGCCTGCGTGGATTCCGGCGCCGGAGCACCCGCGGGGTACTGGTCCGGATAGCCGTTCCGGTAGCCGTCCTGCTGAGGCCAGTCGTCCTGGTAGCGCCGCTGTTCGAAGGCCGAGTAGGCCTCCTGGGCGCCGGAGCCCGCCGGCTGGTGCTCGCCCTGGCCCGGCTCCGCGAAGGAGGGGTCCGGGTAGCCGCCGTCGGCCGGGTAGCCACCGTTCTGCTGCGGACCGCCGTTCGGCGCGTAGTACTGATCGCCGTACGACTGCTGCTGCGGTTCCTGGTACGCCGCCTGCTGCTGGTCCGGATACGCCGACTGCTGGTCGTAGGCGCCCGTCTGCTGCTCCGGGTAGCCGCCCCGACCCTGGTCGAAGCCCGGCTGCTGCCCCGTGAACTGGTCCTGGAAGCCGGGCGCATCGGCGTTCTCGGGCCGCCCGTGCTCCGCCGGACCGGGCAGCTCGGGGTGCGCCTGCGCCTCCAGGGCCGCGCGGCGCTCCTCGCGCATCAGCGAGCGGCCGACCGGGTCGAGCTCGCGTATGTCGTCGGGGACCTCGGAGTACCTGCTGTCGTCGAAGCCCAGCTCGGCGGCGGTCCGCATGGGCTGGCCGACCTGAGCGAAGCTCTCGCCGCCCTGGAAGTTCTGCTCCGGGATGATCTGCGAGACGGTGAACTCGTCGCGCCCCTGCTGCTCGCCGCCGCCACCGTGGGTGATGGCGTCCGGGAGCATGACCAGGGAGGTGGTGCCCGCCTGCTCGCCGGAGGGGCGCAGCTGGACGCGGATACCGTGCCGGTCGGACAGCCGGCCGACCACGAACAGGCCCATGCGCTGCGAGATCGCGGCGTCCACGGTCGGCGGGTTGGCCAGCTTGTGGTTGATGTCCGCGAAGTCCTCGGCGGTCAGGCCGATGCCCTTGTCGTGGATCTCGACCATCACACGGCCGTCGGGAAGACGGGTCGCGGTGACGCGGACCTTGGTCTGCGGGGAGGAGAACGTGGTGGCGTTCTCCAGCAGCTCGGCCAGCAGGTGCACGAGGTCGGTCACGGCCCGGCCGTGGATCTCGGCCTCAGGCACGCCGGACAGCTCGATGCGCTCGTACTGCTCCACCTCGGAGGAGGCGGCACGCAGCACGTCGACCAGCGGGACCGGCTGGTCCCAGCGGCGGCCGGGCTCCTCGCCGGCGAGGACCAGGAGGTTCTCGCCGTTGCGGCGCATACGGGTGGCGAGGTGGTCCAGCCGGAAGAGGTTCTCCAGCTGGTCGGGGTCGGCCTCGTTGTTCTCCAGGTCGGTGATCAGGCTCAGCTGGCCCTCGATCAGCGACTGGTTGCGGCGCGAGAGGTTGGTGAAGATCGCGTTGATGTTGCCCCGCAGCATGGCCTGCTCGGAAGCGAGCCGGACGGCTTCGCGGTGCACCTGGTCGAAGGCGCGGGCGACTTCGCCGATCTCGTCGGTGGAGGTGATCGGGATCGGCTGGACCCGGGTGTCGACCCGGCCGGGGTCGGTACGGGAGAGCTGGTCGACCAGCATCGGCAGGCGCTGCTCGGCGATGCCGAAGGCGGCGTTGCGCAGCTGGCGCATGGAGCGGCTCATCTGGCGGGCCACCATGCCGGCCAGGATGAACGCGGCGAGCAGCGCGATCACGACCGCGGCACCCGTGATGTAGGCGTCCCGCTCGGCGTCGTCGGCGATCGTGGACGCCTCGGTCACCGCCTTGTCGGCGAGGTCCGACTCGATCTTGCCGTACGCGTCGAACTTGAGGGTGTTGACCGCCCACCAGTTTTCCGGCGTGATGCCCTGCTCGGCCAGGTCGGCCCGCGCACCGGTGCCGGTGGAGTCCAGCCCCGCGAGCTCCGAGACCATCGTGGTCGGGTTGGCCGGCGGCGGCACGTAGTCGGGGTCCTTGGCCTTGGCCTCCTCGGCCATGGCCGCCCCGTCCGTCTTGAGCCGCGCCTGGGCGTCCTCGAGCTTCTGCGCGTCCGCCTCGGTACCGCCGCCGATGTACTCCTCGATGGCGATGCGTTCCAAGTAGGCGTAGGAGGAGAGCGCGACGCGCTGGCTGGCGAGGTGGCTGGGGTCCGGCCCCGGCTTGACCAGCATGTGCATGCCGATGGAGCGCTCCAGTGAGAGCGCCGCCTTGGTCAGGGAGATCGCGTAGACGGTGCGGCCGTAGGAGGTGATGTTGCCGGTGCCCAGACCGAGCTCGTTGGCGAACTCCATCAGGGGGTGGGCGATCCCGGTGTAGCCCTCCTCGGTCTCCACACCCTTGAGCTTGGAGGTGTACGCGGCCACGCGCAGCGTCTGGAGCTTGGGCTCCTGCTCGCGGAACACCTTCAGCCGGCGCTCCAGTCCGGCCTTGCCGGGCATGCCCTGGGCCGCCTCGTCGAACGTGTCGGCCGCCTCGTCGGTCGCCTTGCGTGCCTTGGTGACGGTGGCGTCCTCCTGGCCGTTGCCCTGCAGCAGCGGGGCGGCCGTGAGGTCGCGCTCGTTGTAGAGGGCGCCCGCGTAGCCGAGGGAGGCCTGTACCAGGCGCGCGGTGCTCTCGGCGTCCTCGGCGTCCTGCCAGGTGTCGATCGAGCTCTTCACCTGGAAGCCGCCCATGACGAGGCCGACCAGCACGGGTATGAGCAGGATGGCGTTCAGCCGGGTGGTCACCCGCCAGTTGCGCGGCGAGACACGGCCGCCGCTCGGGGCGGGCTGGGCCTTGGGTTCCGCAGCGGGCTCGGGGGCGGGCGCCGCTGCGCGCGGCGGCGGGGTGAAGTTGCCCCGGGCCGATGGCTCGGGACTGTTCTTGCTTCGCCTCACTCGACCAACAACCTCTCGGCGGTCGGCACATTCGTCGTGCCGCTGTGTCTCAGAGCCCAGTCCGTCATCGAGTACGCACTACTGCTGAGTACGTCTTTGACCATTGGGCAGTTCTGGCATTCCAGCACGGCGACCAGCGCTCTTCCAAACAGTGGAACGCGGGGGTTACACGTGATGTAAGCCCCGCGTAAAACGGTCATAAAGAGCGAGGCCCGTCAAAAGACGGGGCGTTCGTGCGCACAGCGAGACCAGTTGACCGCGTCGCGTGTTGGTACCACCCGATTCCTCTGCCGAAACGTTATGAACGGTGGAGCCGACCGTGTCAAAGGACACAGCCGGCTCCGTTCCGCCTACGACAAGTGCCGTAGGACCCCGCCGACTTCTCTGTGACCGCCGGTTGACCTACCGCAGCCGTGCCATCAGCGCGTGCTCCACCAGCGTGATCAGCGCCGACTTCGCGTCGGCGCGGTGCCGGGCGTCGGTCGTGATGATCGGGGTGTCCGGTCCGATCTGCAGCGCCTCGCGGACCTCGTCCGGGTTGTACGGCTGCTGGCCGTCGAAGCCGTTGAGCGCGACGACGAACGGCAGGCCCGAGTTCTCGAAGTAGTCCACCGCGGGGAAGCAGTCGGCCAGCCGCCGCGTGTCCACCAGCACCACGGCGCCGATGGCGCCGCGCACCAGGTCGTCCCACATGAACCAGAACCGGTCCTGGCCCGGCGTGCCGAACAGGTACAGGATCAGGTCCTGGTCGAGCGTGATGCGGCCGAAGTCCATGGCGACCGTGGTGGTCGTCTTGTCCCCGGCGTGTGTGAGGTCGTCGATCCCGGCGCTGGCAGAGGTCATCACGGCCTCGGTGCGCAGCGGGTTGATCTCGGAGACGGCGCCCACGAACGTGGTCTTGCCGACGCCGAAGCCGCCGGCCACCACGATCTTCGCGGAGGTGGTCGCCCGACCTCCGTCAGAGCTTTCGAAGTCCACTGAGCACCCTTTCGAGCAGTGTCACGTCAGGCGCACCGCCGTTGTTCTCGTCGCCGCCAGGCTGGTGAATGGCGACGAGCCCGGCCTCCGCGAGGTCCGCGACGAGGATCCGGGCCACGCCGAGAGGCATCGCCAGCAGGGCCGACACCTCGGCAACCGACTTCACCTCGCGGCACAGGTGGCAGATGCGCTGGTGCTCGGGAAGCAGCCCCATGAGCGCTGCCGGGTCGGCCGTGGTGCTGATCAGTGCCTCGATGGCGAGCTGATAGCGCGGCCGCGTCCGGCCGCCGGTCATCGCGTACGGACGTACCAGCGGCTGGTCGCCCTCGTCCTCGTACGGCTCCGCGTACGGATCATGAGAGGCGGTGGGCGGGGTCATGAATCCTCCGGGCGGGACAGCAGTTGGTCAGTCGTGCCGTCTGACGGGGCCGGTGGGGGGATTGTGGCGGCCGGACGGTGATTTGGTAACACGGGTGGTGCCGGGGCCCTTCAGTGGAGCAGACTTCCTTGTAGTTCAGCGCGCAGGTCGGGCGTGAGTACCGCCCCCGCGCGGTCGACCAGGAGTGCCATCTCGTAGCCGACGAGACCGATGTCGCACTCCGGGTGGGCGAGGACGGCCAGGGACGAGCCGTCCGAGACGGACATGAGGAAGAGGAACCCGCGTTCCATCTCCACGACCGTCTGTGCCACGCTGCCGCCCTCGAAGATCCGGGATGCCCCGGCGGTCAGCGAGGTCAGCCCCGAGGCGACGGCCGCGAGCTGGTCGGCGCGGTCGCGCGGGAAGCCTTCCGACATCGCCAGAAGGAGTCCGTCGGCGGACACGACGACGGTGTGGGACACCCCTGGGGTGTTGTCCACGAAATTCGTGATCAACCAGTTGAGGTTCTGTGCCGCCTGGCTCATCGGGCTCAACTAACGCTCCTGCTGGTGAGTGGGCCGCGGATAGCTGCCGGTCTGGTTGGTACCGGCCTGACGGCCCTGTGCGATTCCCCGACGGAGATTGGTCAGCCGGCCGCGTACCTCGTCGGGCGCACGCGACACCTGCGGACCGCTCTGCTGCGACTGCTGCTGAGCTGTTCCCGGGACGAGGTTGGCCCGGGGGACCCGGCGCGGAAGGCCGGAGGTGGTGATTCCGCCCGCGGCCGGTTGCCGGACGCGTTCTGCCTGCCGGACGAGGTCGTCGTTCGGCGAGCTGCGCCAGGCGGAGGTGGCGGGCCGCTGGGGGGCCGCCGGGGTCTGGGGCTGGGCGGCCTGTGGTTCCGGGGCCGCGGCCGGCGCGTCCTGCTGCGCCCTCGCCTCGCGGTCGCCGTGGAACCAGTTGGTCTCCAGCGTGTCGAACAGCGGCGTACGGCCGTCACCGGGACCGGAGGCCGGCGGGAGCGCCCATCCGTCACCGGGCTGCTGCGCCGCGGCCGCGGGGGAGTTCCCGTTGGCGCCTGCGCCCGCGGGCTCCTGGTGGTCGGGACGCTGCGCCGGGGCCGGCGGCCGCGGTACACCGAACTCGTTGCCGCCCTGCGCGCCGTTGACCTGCGGGCGCTCGAACTGGCCGGTCGTGGCCGGGTTCTGACGCTCCGTCAGACGGTGCTGCCCGGTCGAACCGTTGTCATGGCCCTGGGCGCCGGTGAACGGGTCGGTCGGGGCCGGGTCGCTCGGACCCGCCTGACCGGGCTGGCTGCCGAAGACGTCCGAGCGGACGAAGGACCCGCCGTTCTGCTGCGGAGCGGCCGGCTCGGGCCGCGCGAACTGGTCGTTCTGCGGGGCGTTCACACCGCCCTGGCCGTACTGGTCCTGGCCGTACTGGTTCTGCCCGTACTGGTTCTGGCCGTACTGGTTCTGCCCGTACTGCTCCTGGCCGTACTGGCCCTGTCCGGGCTGGGCGAACTGGCCCGTGTTCTGCGGGTCGTCCTGGCGAGGGGCCGGGGCGTCGAAGTCCGGACGGGCGAACTCGGCCGTGGCGCCGGGGCCCTGGGCCTCAGCGGTCCGGGGGATCGCCGGCATCTCGGTGGTCGCGGCCGGGCCCTGCCGGTCGTCGAAACGCGGCGTGCGGTCCGTACGGGAGCTGTCCGGCTCCTCGTGGCCGCGCGGGCCGTCCAGGGAGGCACGCGGCACGGGCGGCTGCGCGTTCTCGTCGCTCCAGCTGGGCGTGCGGGGCTGCGGGTTGCCGCCGGGCAGCTCGGCCCGCGGCCCACCGCGAGGCGGCAGCTGCGGACGGCGGCCCTGCTCGGCGTCGCCGTTCCCGCGGCGCTTGCCGCGCTGCGGGGGTGCGGAGGGGCCGCGTCCGCCACCGAAGACCGAGGCGTCCTGGCCCTGCGGCGCGTTCAGGCCCGCGGCCTGCAGACCCTGCGGAGCACCGGGCGCCTGGCCGGTACCGGCATGGGCACCCGCGCCCGCACCGGCACCCGCGCCGGCCGGAGCCGGGCGGTTCTGCTGGTTCGGCCCCGCCGGGGACTGGGGCCCGCGCCCGCCGCCCGGCGCACCCGGGCGTCCGCCCGAGTCGCGCCCGGGCAGTGCAGCCCGAGGCCCCTGACCGGCACCGAGCCGGCCGCCGCCCGGCGCACCGGCGCCGAGGGCACCGCCACCGCCACCGAAGGCACCGCCGCCGAGAGCGCCGCCGCCCTGGCCACCACCACGCCGGGCCGCCGCGACGCCCGCCGCGGCCTGCGCGGCAGCGGGACCGCCGTTGCCCGAGGCCGGCTGGCCCGGCTTGGGCTGCGGCTTGCGGCCGCCCTGGGCGACGTCGACGGGCAGCATGACCAGCGCGGTCGTACCACCGGAGTCGGACGGACGCAGCTGGATGCGGATGCCGTGGCGCTGCGAGAGGCGGCCGACCACGAACAGACCCATGCGGCGGGAGACGGAGACGTCCACGGTGGGCGGCGAGGCGAGCCGCTCGTTGATCGCGGCCAGGTCCTCCGGAGAGAGGCCGATACCCGTGTCGTGGATCTCGATCAGCACGCGGCCGTCCGGCAGCGCGTGACCGGTGACCTTGACCTTGGTCTGCGGGGAGGAGAACGAGGTCGCGTTCTCCAGCAGCTCGGCGAGCAGGTGCACGAGGTCGTTGACCACGCGGCCGGCGACCTCGGTGGTCGGCACGGAGGCCAGCTCGATGCGCTCGTACTGCTCCACCTCGGAAGCGGCGGCGCGGAGCACGTCGACCAGCGGGACCGGACGGGTCCAGCGACGGCCGGGCTCCTCACCGGCGAGGACGAGGAGGTTCTCACCGTTACGGCGCATACGCGTCGCGAGGTGGTCGAGCTTGAACAGCGAGGACAGCTGGTCCGGGTCGGCCTCGCGGGACTCCAGCTCGGAGATGAGCGAGAGCTGGCGCTGGATCAGACCCTGGGAGCGGCGCGAGAGGTTGGTGAACATCGCGTTGACGTTGCCCCGCAGCAGGGCCTGCTCCGCGGCGAGGCGGACCGCCTCGCGGTGCACGTCGTCGAAGGCGGAGGCCACTCGGCCGATCTCGTCCCGGGAGTGCACACCGACCGACTCCACCGAGGTGTCGACGTCCTGCGGGTCGGTCTCGGAGAGCTGCTTGACCAGCTCGGGCAGGCGGTCCTGGGCGACCTTGGTCGCGGTGTCCTCCAGGCGGCGCAGCGAGCGGATCATGGAGCGGGCCACGACGAAGGCGCCGACCAGCGAGACACCGAGCACCAGCAGGATCAGCACACCCGAGATGATCGCCTCGCGCTCGGACTCGCTGCGCAGCTCGCGGGCCTGCTGCTCCATGTCCTCGAGCAGCTTGAGCTCGATGTTCTTCATCTGCTGGATCTTGGTGGAGCTGTCGTCCAGCCAGTCCTGGTAGGAGCGCTTGTCCAGGCCGCCGATGGCGTCCTTCTTGCCGAGCGCGCGACCGGCGTACTCGTCGGACGACTCGATCACCGCGTTGCCCTCGGAGATCGGCTTGAGGAGTTCCTCGGCTCCGTCGCCGTAGATGCTGGTGAAGCTTCGGATCTCGGACTTCTGGCTCTGCAGCGCGGACTCGGCGTAGAGCCGGTCGTTCTCCGCGAGCCTGCCCTTCGTGGTGTTGCTCGCCGGAAGGGCGGCCGCGAGGACGGCGCGCTGGATGGAGGCGTACTCCTTGGCCGAGGAGAACGCCGACAGCGCGCGCGTGCGCTGGATCATGTCGGGGTTGCTGGTCGCCTCCGCCATGTCCTGCGAGAGGTCGAGCAGGTGGGTGATGAGGCGGTGGTAGGCCTCGACCGTCTGGGTCGAGTTGTCCTTGGCCTGGTAGGCGCTGCTCCGGATCCGCTCCAGGTCGTTCAGGTCGCCGGCGAGGCCGACGAGGCTGTCGCGGACGCCGACGAGGTTGCCGTCCTTGCTGGCGGCGTCGATCGCCTCGGAGCTGTCGAGGAAGTTCTTCCGGGCCCGGTCGGTCTTCTCCCGGTCGCCCTTGACGGCGATCGCGGCGGACGTCGAGCCGTGGGCCAGCGGGCCGGCGGACTGGTCGCGCTCCTCCTGGAGCGCGGCGGCCAGTTCGGTGGCCTGCTTGGTCATCTCGGTCAGCAGCTTCATGTTGTCGAGCTGCTGGATGTCGTCCATCGACTGGTTGATGCGCAGCGCGCCCAGCGAGGTGGCGGCGACCACCGGAAGCGCGAGCAGCGACACCAGACGGGTGGAGATCCGCCAGTTGCGCAGGGCTATTCGCGGGCCGGGACCGGTCGAGCCCTTGGCCGGCTTCGCGGGCGGCTTCTGGCCGGGAGCGGACGAGGCCGCAGCCTGGCCGGGGCGCCCGGCGCGGTCCCCGCCGTCGCCGGACTGGTCCTGGCCCTGGTTCTGGGCGTGCTGGGGCGAGGAGCCGACGGCCTTGGGGCCAGTCCCGCCGTGCGGCTCCGGCTCGGCCGAAGCGCTGCCATCCCTCTTGAAACGTCCCTGCACTAGCGTCGCAACCTCTGGACCAGGCGCCCGGCCGCGTGAACGGCTGGGCACGGTGTCGGCGTCATAGGGGCGCCCTGAATACGCCCCCCCTGGCGGTCGTGAGTGACCGGTGCTGGGTCCCCCTTCTCGCCGCCGCTCGGCGCTGGTGTGCGCCCCCTGTGCACCGGCTCGATCCCGCAGCGGTCCGTGGAATTCCAGCACAGTGCAGGATCTCCAACAAGGCCCGTGGGCCGTCCCGTGACCCACGTGACAGCACGTGAGGGGTGGGTCACCGGACGTAGAAAATGATCACCCGTAAAGCGGACATACGTCCGCGAGTCGCCGGGGTGCAGGGGGTGTCCCAGTCGACATGATCAGGAGCGGAATGATGGCTTCAGATGGGCAATGTCGGTTTCGTCGGGGTGTCGCGCGAGCCGGAATTGACCGGTTTGACCCTTGATGAGTGAGCAAACTCACACGGAGATCATGAGCTCGGCTCAGGTTGGCGGGGAATCGCATGTTTAGCCTGACGTTTTACAGAGAAGGCAAAACCGACAACCCGCGCCCTCGCAGGGGTTCTTGCAGCCCTCCGGCGCCCGGACACGACAGGGTCTCGTACAACCGTGAAGACGACGACGATGTTCCACAAGATCGCCAACCCGCGACGCACCACGCTGGCGCACCTCGACGCCGCCGCCGAGCTGCAGACGCCGGAGCAGCCGGAGCACGCCGTCGAGCTCCCGACCCAGACCGCCAACCCCCGGCGCACCATCCTGATGGAGATCCCGGTCGCGGCCACCGCCGCGCAGTAGTACGCCACCCGGCCGTCGATCGTTCAGCCGGCACTACGGGCACACGGGCGCCCGCGCCCCACGGACCGCCGCCCCTCGGGGGTCCCGGTACGTCATGCGCGAGGCGCCCGCCCTGTGAGGCCTGCCCGCCGCGTTAGCCTGGAGCGTCAGACTCCCAGCCAGCTCAGCGAGGGGCCAAGCAACCCGTGCGCATCGCCAGGTTCTCCATCGACGGGAACGTCGCCTTCGGCGCGGTCGAGGGCGACCAGCCGGACCAGCTCGTCCTCGACATCATCAAGGGCATCCCGTTCGCGGACTTCGAGCTCTCCGGCACCAAGGTGCCCCTGAGCAAGGTGCGGCTCCTGCCGCCCGTACTCCCCAACAAGGTCGTCGCCTTCGGCCGCAACTACGCCGAGCACGCCCGCGAACTCGGCAACGAGGTGCCCGACGCCCCGTTCGCCTTCTTCAAGCCGTCCACCTCGGTCATCGGCCCCGGCGACGCGATCCAGTACCCCTCCTTCTCCGAGGAACTGCATCACGAGGCCGAGCTCGCCGTGGTCATCGGCCGCATGTGCCGCGAGGTCCCGCGCGAACGCGTCAAGGACGTGATCCTCGGCTACACCTGCGCCAACGACGTCACCGCCCGCGACGTGCAGCGCCGCGAGAAGCAGTGGGCCAGGGCCAAGGGCTTCGACTCCTCCTGCCCGCTGGGCCCCTGGGTGGAGACCGACCTCGACCCGGGCGACCTGACCATCCAGCTCACGGTCAACGGCGGCCAGCGCCAGCTCGGCCGCACCAGCGAGATGATCCACTCCATCGAGGATCTGATCGTCAACATCTCCGAGGCGATGACGCTGCTCCCCGGCGACGTGATTCTCACGGGCACCCCGGCCGGCGTCGGCCCCCTCAACGTCGGCGACGAGGTCGCCGTCACCATCGAAGGCATCGGCACTCTCACCAACAAGGTTGTCAAGCGTGGCTAGCGCACCCGTACGCGTCCGTTTCTGCCCCTCGCCCACCGGTAACCCCCACGTGGGCCTGGTCCGCACCGCCCTGTTCAACTGGGCGTTCGCCCGGCACCACCAGGGCACGCTGGTCTTCCGCATCGAGGACACCGACGCGGCCCGCGACTCCGAGGAGTCGTACCAGCAGCTCCTGGACTCGATGCGCTGGCTGGGCTTCGACTGGGACGAGGGCCCCGAGACCGGCGGCCCCCACGCGCCGTACCGCCAGTCGCAGCGCATGGACATCTACAAGGATGTCGCGGTCAAACTCCTGGACGCCGGCCACGCCTACCGCTGCTACTGCTCCCAGGAGGAGCTGGACACCCGCCGAGAGGCCGCCCGCGCCGCCGGCAAGCCCTCCGGCTACGACGGCCACTGCCGCGACCTGAGCGACGCGCAGGTCGAGGAGTACGTCGCGCAGGGCCGCGAGCCCATCGTCCGCTTCCGGATGCCCGACGAGGCGATCACCTTCACGGACCTGGTCCGCGGCGAGATCACCTACCTCCCCGAGAACGTCCCGGACTACGGCATCGTCCGTGCGAACGGCGCCCCGCTCTACACGCTCGTCAACCCGGTCGACGACGCCCTGATGGAGATCACCCACGTCCTGCGCGGCGAGGACCTGCTCTCCTCCACCCCCCGCCAGATCGCCCTGTACAAGGCGCTGACCGAGCTGGGCATCGCCAAGGAGACCCCCGCCTTCGGTCACCTGCCGTACGTCATGGGCGAGGGCAACAAGAAGCTCTCCAAGCGCGACCCGCAGTCGAGCCTGAACCTCTACCGGGAGCGCGGCTTCCTCCCCGAGGGCCTGCTCAACTACCTCTCCCTGCTCGGCTGGTCGCTCTCCGCCGACCAGGACATCTTCACGATCGAGGAGATGGTCGCGGCCTTCGACGTCACCGACGTCAACCCCAACCCGGCCCGCTTCGACCTGAAGAAGTGCGAGGCGATCAACGCCGACCACATCCGCCTGCTGGAGGTGAAGGACTTCACCGAGCGCTGCCGCCCGTGGCTGAAGGCCCCCGTCGCCCCCTGGGCGCCGGAGGACTTCGACGAGGCCGCGTGGCAGGCGATCGCGCCGCACGCCCAGACCCGCCTGAAGGTCCTCTCCGAGATCACGGACAACGTCGACTTCCTGTTCCTGCCGGAGCCGGTCTTCGACGAGGCGAGCTGGACGAAGGCCATGAAGGAGGGCTCGGACGCCCTGCTCCGCACCGCCCGCGAGAAGCTGGACGCGGCCGACTGGACGTCCCCCGAGTCCCTCAAGGAGGCCGTCCTGGCCGCCGGCGAGGCCCACGGCCTCAAGCTCGGCAAGGCCCAGGCCCCCGTCCGCGTCGCCGTCACCGGCCGCACGGTCGGCCTGCCCCTCTTCGAGTCCCTGGAGGTCCTGGGCAAGGAGAAGACGCTGGCCAGGATCGACGCGGCGCTGGCGAGGCTCGCGGCGTAGGACACCGACGTGCGAGGGGCGGCAGCCGTGAAGGGCTGCCGCCCCTCGGCGTACCGCCGTAACCGCCGTACCCCGCCCGGGTCACGCGGACCGGCGCCGCCGGTGCCGTCTCGGCAGACTGGGGGCTTGCGCCGTGAGGACGTCGATCCACGCTTCTTCGGAGACTGCTCGGCCTGCAACCGGGCGGTCGTTCTCGAACAGCCGCAGCGCTGGCTCGTGGTCGCCGGTCACGAGGCCCGGGACGACCAGGGCGGTATCGCCGCCGTGGGCGACATCCGAGGCCGGATCCGGCTGACGTTCCGGCGCCCGGGCGAAACGCTGCACACCGCCGGGTTCGCCCCGAGCGACCTCGTCCGGATCAGGATCCTCACCGTCGACATCGAGGCGGTGACGGCCGACTACGACGTCGTGCTGAGCGTGCCGGCCGATGCGGACTGCCGTCCGGCCAGCCTCCTGGCCGAGGTCAGGGCTCTGTCCGACCCGCGGATGCTCATCGAGACCGAGGGGCTCGCCGCTCGGTAGACGTTCGTCTCCCGGTCGGCTTCTCCCGACGCCCCCCGCCCGGGCCGCCTAGGCTGGACCACATGTCGATCAAAGCCGTGGTCTGGGACGTCGACGACACCCTCTTCGACTACACCACCGCCGACCGCGAGGGCATGCGGGCCCATCTCGTGGCGGAAGGGCTCCTCGCCGGGTACGGGTCGGCCGAGGAGGCCCTCGTGCGCTGGCGGGAGATCACCGACCAGCAGTGGGCCCGGTTCGCGGCCGGCGAGGTCGACTTCGTCACACAGCGGCGCGACCGCACCCGGGTCTTCCTGGGCCGGCCGGAGCTGACGGACGCCGAGGCCGACGACTGGTTCCAGCGGTACGTCACGCACTACGAGGCCGCCTGGTCCCTCTTCCCGGACGTCGTGCCCGTCCTCGACGCCCTCGCCGACAGCCACCGGCACGCCGTGCTCTCGAACTCCAGCCTGACCGTCCAGGACCGCAAGCTGCGCGTCCTCGGCGTGCACGACCGCTTCGAGGCCATCCTGTGCGCCGCCGAGCTCGGCGTCTCCAAGCCCGAGCCCGGTGCCTTCCTGGCCGCCTGCGACGCCCTCGGCCTCGCCCCGCGGGAGGTCGCCTACGTCGGTGACCACCCGGAGATCGACGGGCGCGGAGCCGCCGACGCCGGTCTGCTGTCGGTGTGGATCGACCGCGGTGGCGCGTACGCGACCATCGACCCGCCCGTCGGCCCGCGCCGTATCGCATCCCTCTCCGAACTCCCTGCGCTCCTCGGCGCCGATACCCGTTTTGGAGCCCCGTCCACCTTCGGGTAATGTTCTTCCTGCGCCGCCGGAGAGCGGGCCGAAAGGGCCGGGAACCGGAAGCGCGAAGCTAGAACAAGATCCCCTCCGGGGCTTGCGTTCCAGTGGCCTATGGTGTAATTGGCAGCACGACTGATTCTGGTTCAGTTAGTCTTGGTTCGAGTCCAGGTAGGCCAGCTCGTAGAGCTCATCTGCGTCGTGGAGGTCAACTCCACAAAGCCCCCGTTGTGTAGCGGCCTAGCACGCCGCCCTCTCAAGGCGGTAGCGCCGGTTCGAATCCGGTCGGGGGTACAGATCCTTCCCGCGAGGACAGTCAGGGTAGCTCCCGCCGTCTTCGATGCAGGATCGCTAGGGCCCCCGTTGTGTAGCGGCCTAGCACGCCGCCCTCTCAAGGCGGTAGCGCCGGTTCGAATCCGGTCGGGGGTACTGACTGGTCTAAACCATCATTGGTCTATGGTGTAATTGGCAGCACGACTGATTCTGGTTCAGTTAGTCTTGGTTCGAGTCCAGGTAGACCAGCTCGGACCTGCGGAAACGCAGAGTCCACGCCCCCGTTGTGTAGCGGCCTAGCACGCCGCCCTCTCAAGGCGGTAGCGCCGGTTCGAATCCGGTCGGGGGTACATCGAGAAGGCCCTCCGCTTCGGCGGAGGGCCTTCGTTGTGCTCACCCGCCCCGGCTCTCACTCGAAGCCGTACCGCCGCGCGGTCTTCTCCTCCTGCGCCGGCCGGTGCAGCGCCTGGAACACCGGCTCGTCGAGGATCGCCCCCAGGACCGCGCACTCCACCCGCTCCGCCTCCGTCGAGTACCGCTCCAGGTCGTCCAGGTCCAGGACGGCCGTGCGGTGCATCAACTCCGCGTACGGAGCGAGCTGTTCGGCCCCCCCCAGTCGCAGCCGAGCCGGCGGAACGTGGCCACTGCCGTCACCAGCGCCCGGTACGCGGGGGAGAGGCACGTCAGCTCGGGGGGACCTCGTCGTCCTGCTGATCGGGATGCGCATCAACAGGTTCTGGGGGAGCACCACTGGCCGTCCGTGATGCCGGCGATGTTCCGGATGCCGGCGGAGCCGAAACGGGCCCCGGAACGGGGACTGTGGTCGAAGGTGCCGCTCACGGCCTCCCCGCGGACGTACTACGTCGTCCAGTACGGGGAGTCGAAGGAGAAGCTGTACGCGTACGCGAGCGCGGCGGACGCGTTCCACCGTGTCGTGCGGGCGCGGGTGAACCGGATGGACCGGAACAGCGAGGTGCGTGGTCATGTCGGCATCCGGCGCGAGGCGTACGTCGCGCCGCAGGAGTCGTACGAGGCGATCCACGGGGACATGCCGGCGTTCGGGCCGGCGGACGCGCACGGTCAGGTGCCGTTGGAGGCCCGGGGGCGGTACGCGAAGGATCGGCTCGCCCCACGGGACGGTGGACGAGAAGGCCGCCTGAGCGCGGCTGGTGCGCGCCCCGGCCGGGAAAGGGCCGCCGCGGCGTCGAGGCCGGCCCTTCCCGACGGGGAGCGCGCGTGGGTGCGGTCAGCCCGTGCGGCGCAAGGCCTCGGAGAGTCGGCCGGCGGCGTCGATGATCGCCTGGGCGTGCATACGGCCCGGGTGCCGCGACAGACGCTCGATGGGGCCGGAGACGGACACGGCGGCCACCACGCGGTTGGAGGGGCCGCGCACGGGCGCGGAGACGGACGCCACCCCCGGCTCCCGCTCGCCGATGGACTGGGCCCAGCCGCGGCGCCGCACGCCGGACAGGGCCGTCGCCGTGAAGCGGGCGCCCTGCAGACCGCGGTGGAGACGCTCGGGCTCCTCCCAGGCCATGAGGATCTGCGCCGACGAGCCGGCCTTCATGGTGAGCGTGGAACCGACCGGGACGGTGTCCCGCAAGCCCGACAGGCGCTCGGCGGCGGCCACGCAGATGCGCATGTCGCCCTGGCGGCGGTAGAGCTGGGCGCTCTCGCCCGTGATGTCACGGAGGTGGGTGAGCACCGGGCCCGCCGTGGCGAGCAGGCGGTCCTCGCCGGCCGCCGCGGCCAGTTCGGCCAGGCGCGGGCCGAGTATGAACCGGCCCTGCATGTCGCGCGCCACCATGCGGTGGTGCTCCAGCGCCACGGCCAGGCGGTGGGCCGTGGGTCGTGCCAGTCCGGTCGCACCGACCAACCCCGCGAGGGTGGCCGGACCGGACTCCAGAGCGCTCAGGACGAGGGCCGCCTTGTCCAGAACGCCGACGCCGCTACTGTTGTCCATGCAACGATACTCCCGTCTCACTCTGTGAAACGCAAGTTCAATTTTCCATGGAACCCGCCACTCTGGACGGCAGGAAGTCACAACGGCCCGTGACCGAAGGGCCTGGTGGCGGTTTGCCCGGAAACACAGGGGTGCGGGCGCCGCTTCCCCAAGATCTCTAGTTGGGTCGGCGCTTCGTCGCCGGCCGGAGGGAAAGCGATGGGTAGGACACTCGCGGAGAAGGTCTGGGACGACCACGTCGTCCGGCGCGCCGAAGGCGAGCCCGACCTCCTCTTCATCGATCTGCACCTGCTGCACGAGGTGACCAGCCCGCAGGCCTTCGACGGCCTCCGCAAGAGCGGCCGCCCGGTGCGCCGGCTCGACCTGACCATCGCCACCGAGGACCACAACACCCCCACCCTCGACATCGACAAGCCCATCGCGGACCCGGTCTCCCGGGTCCAGCTGGAGACGCTGCGCAAGAACTGCGCGGACTTCGGCGTCCGGCTGCACCCGCTGGGCGACGTCGAGCAGGGTGTCGTGCACGTCGTCGGCCCGCAGCTGGGCCTGACCCAGCCCGGCACCACCGTGGTCTGCGGCGACTCGCACACCTCCACACACGGCGCCTTCGGCGCGCTGGCGTTCGGCATCGGAACCTCCCAGGTCGAGCACGTGCTGGCCACCCAGACGCTGCCCATGACCCGCCCGAAGACCATGGCGATCACCGTCAACGGCGAACTGCCCGACGGCGTCACGGCCAAGGACCTGATCCTCGCGATCATCGCGAAGATCGGCACCGGCGGCGGCCAGGGCTATGTCCTGGAGTACCGCGGCGAGGCCATCGAGAAGCTCTCGATGGAGGCCCGCATGACCATCTGCAACATGTCGATCGAGGCCGGCGCCCGCGCGGGCATGATCGCCCCCGACGAGACCACCTTCGCCTACCTCCAGGGCCGCCCGCACGCCCCCGAGGGCGCGGACTGGGACGCGGCGGTCGAGTACTGGAAGACGCTGCGCACGGACGACGGCGCCGAGTTCGACGCCGAGGTCGTCATCGAGGCCGCCGAGCTGTCCCCGTTCGTCACCTGGGGCACCAACCCGGGCCAGGGCGCACCGCTTTCCGCCGACGTCCCCGACCCGGCTTCGTACGAAGACGCTTCGGAGCGCTTCGCCGCCGAAAAGGCCCTGGAGTACATGGGGTTGGAGGCCGGTCAGCCGCTGCGCTCCATCAGGGTGGACACCGTCTTCGTAGGTTCCTGCACCAACGGCCGCATCGAGGACCTGCGCGCCGCCGCCGAGATCGTCCGGGACCGCAAAGTCGCCGACGGCGTACGGATGCTGGTCGTCCCGGGCTCCGCGCGGGTGGGACTGCAGGCCGTCTCCGAGGGCCTGGACGTCGTCTTCAAGGAGGCCGGCGCCGAGTGGCGCCACGCGGGCTGCTCGATGTGCCTGGGCATGAACCCGGACCAGCTGGCCCCGGGTGAGCGCTCCGCGTCGACCTCCAACCGCAACTTCGAGGGGCGGCAGGGCAAGGGCGGCCGCACCCACCTGGTGTCGCCGCAGGTCGCGGCCGCGACGGCGGTCCTGGGCCACCTGGCCTCCCCGGCCGACCTGTCCGCCGCCGACGTCCCCACGCCCGCTGGAGTCTGAGAGTCATGGAAGCATTCACCACGCACACCGGCCGGGCTGTCCCGCTGCGCCGCAGCAACGTCGACACCGACCAGATCATCCCCGCCCACTGGCTCAAGAAGGTGACCCGGGACGGGTTCGAGGACGGGTTGTTCGAGGCCTGGCGCAAGGACCCGGAGTTCGTGCTCAACCGGCCCGAGCGCGAGGGCGCCACGGTCCTGGTCGCCGGCCCCGACTTCGGCACCGGCTCCTCCCGTGAGCACGCCGTCTGGGCGCTGCAGAACTACGGCTTCAAGACCGTGATCTCCTCCCGGTTCGCCGACATCTTCCGCGGCAACTCGCTGAAGAACGGCCTGCTCACGGTGGTCCTCGACCAGGAGACCGTGGACGCCCTGTGGGAGCTCACCCAGAACGACCCGCAGGCCGAGATCACGGTCGACCTCGAATCCCGCGAGGTCCGCGCCGAGGGAGTCACCGCCTCCTTCGAGCTGGACGAGAACTCCCGCTGGCGGCTGCTGAACGGGCTGGACGACATCTCGATCACCCTCCAGAACGAGGCGGACATCGCCGCGTACGAGGAGAAGCGCCCGTCGTTCAAGCCGCAGACCCTCCAGGCCTGATTCCCGGGCGGCCTCACAGGCCCCCGCAAGGTCGAGTTTCGGCCACCCAACACACCGGCTGTACCCCCGATCGGATCGATCGGGGGTACAGCCGTTTCTGGTGCCGGGCGCACGCGTGTGTCACGGCCGAGCCGCTCAACTTCCCACGTCAGAGGCATGGTTGCTGGGGTAGGAGGGTTATGGAAGCATGCCTTCCGGATGTGCTCCGAGGGGTGTTCGAGGCGGCAGTTGCCCCCTGCGCAGGCGACAACTCGCCCCAGATGGCACAATCTGTGCATGGAACACGACGGCCAACTCGAGCTCTATGCGGCGGTCGCGATCCGGCTCAAGGAAGCGCACACAAGAGTGCGCGCACTGCAAGTCCCGGAGGGCGTACGGATGGCGCTGACCCGGAAGCTGCTGGTCATTACGGCCGCGGCCAAACACGATCTCGCCGGTGCGGCAAGGCGCCTGGAGCGGTTCACCGCGGACCTCGACGAGGGGCGATTCCCCGAAGAGGAAGGCTGAACAGGCCGGGACAGCCCGAGTCCGTTGCGGCACAAGGGTGATTAGCCCGTTTCGTGTTTGATTTGCGGTATATATCTGCCTAACGTGCGAAAAAGCTTGAACACATTCGTTCTGGCGATGTCTCCGAAGGGGAAGACGTGAACAAGGCGCAGCTCGTAGAAGCGATTGCCGACAAGCTGGGCGGCCGGCAGCAGGCCGCCGACGCTGTCGACGCGGTCCTGGACGCCCTAGTCCGTGCAGTGGTTTCGGGCGACCGGGTCTCGGTCACGGGCTTCGGCTCCTTCGAGAAGGTCGACCGCCCGGCCCGGTACGCCCGCAACCCCCAGACGGGCGAGCGGGTTCGGGTCAAGAAGACCTCCGTGCCGCGCTTCCGCGCGGGACAGGGCTTCAAGGACCTGGTGAGCGGCTCGAAGAAGCTCCCGAAGAACGACATCGCGGTCAAGAAGGCGCCCAAGGGCAGCCTGTCCGGCCCGCCGCCCACCATCTCCAAGGCCGCGGGCAAGAAGGCCGCCGCCAAGAAGGCCACGGGCGCCGCGAAGAAGGCCACGGGCGCGGCCAAGAAGGCGACCGCGGCGGCGAAGAAGGCGCCCGCGAAGACCGCCGGCGCGGCGAAGACGGCCACGGCGAAGAAGGCCCCCGCCAAGAAGTCCACCGCCAAGACCACCACGGCGGCGGCGAAGAAGACCACGGCCAAGAAGGCGCCCGCGAAGAAGGCGACGGCGACGAAGGCCCCCGCCAAGAAGTCGACCGCCCGCAAGACCACCGCCAAGAAGGCCACCGCCCGCAAGAAGTAGCAGGTAGCAGTAGGTAACAGCAGGAAGCGGCAGGCGAACGGGCACAGGGCACAGGGGCACTCACGCGCCGGGCCGGACTCCCTCTCGGAGTCCGGCCCGCGGCGTGTTCGGAGTCCGGCAGGGTGCGACGGGGACTGCGCGGATCAGCCGGGAACGGTGCGATCGGACGGGATCCGCGCGGATCAGAAGGTGTGGAGTGTGACCAGCGTGACCCGGCGGTCCGTGTCCGCGCCCTCGGTCTCGATCCGTACCCGCTGACCGGGCCGCAGCAGTCTCAGGCCCCCCGCGTCGAACGCCGCCGTGTCGAAGGGCAGGGGCGTGCCGTCGTCGAGCAGCACCTGCCCGCTGCGGCTTTCCGGGTCGTACGTGTATGCGGTCGCCTGCATGTCCGCAGCCTACTGCCCGGCGATCAGCAACCGCGCCGCCACCGCGGCCGTACGGGGTCCCACCCCCAGCGCCAGCGCGGTGCGCAGATCACCGCCGGTGTCGACGTCCTGCCGTACGGAATCCACCGCGCCGAGCCGCAGTTCCACCGCGCCGGACAGGCGGTGGCGGGCCCGGGAATCCGTGCCGAATGCGGGGGCCAATTCCTGACCCGGAGCCGCGGTCAGCAGGGTCGTGCCGATTCCGGCGGCGTCCGGGAGAAAAGCCCGCGGGAATTGTGTGGCCGCCGCCAGCACGAGAGCCAATTCGGCCGGCCGCAGCGCGGGGAGATCGGCGTTGAGCGCGGCCACCGGGCTTTCGGGACGTGCCGCCCGTACCGAAACCGCCCCGTGCGCCAGGGCGGCGTTCAGGCCGCCGCCGGGCTCGTCCGGGATGACCCCCGCGCCCAGCGCCGCCAGCTCCCGTCCGGCCCGGACGTCATCCGTGACTACTGCCACATCCGCCACTGCCGGGCAGGCCAGCGCGGCTGCCACGGTGTCCTGGGCGAACGCCAGCGCGAGGTCCGGCCGCACCCCGTCGTCCGCGGTGTTCGACAGCCTGCTCTTGGCCCGGGCAAGGGCCTTCACGGGTACGACCAAGGTCCACTGCACGAGCGTTCCGTCCTTCTCTCGTCGCTGCCATTGTCACCTGGGCGACCTGGCGGTTCACTCTCCGGGGCGTACGGTGTTCTCGACAGACGGGCGGCCCGGGGCGACACTTGTCCGGCCCCAGGCCCTGGAGGAAAGGTGTCAGCGTGCCCCGCCGCAGAATCGGCTTCTGGTACCGCCTGGCCGCGGTGATCTGCAAACCGCCGCTCGTGGTTCTGATCAAGCGGGACTGGCGGGGAATGCACAACATTCCGGCCGACGGCGGATTTATCACCGCCGTGAACCACAATTCGCACGTCGACCCCTTCGCGTACGCGCACTATCAGTACAACACCGGTCGCGTCCCGCGATTCCTGGCGAAGAGTGGCCTTTTCAGGAAAGGCTTCGTCGGCGCCGCGATGCGGGGCACCGGGCAGATCCCCGTCTACCGCGAGAGCACGGACGCGCTGAGCGCCTTCCGGGCCGCGATCGACGCCGTGGAACGCGGCGAGTGTGTCGCCTTCTATCCCGAGGGCACCCTCACCCGCGACCCGGACGGCTGGCCGATGACCGCCAAGACCGGTGCCGCGCGCGTCGCCCTGCAGACCAAGTGCCCGGTGATTCCGGTCGCCCAGTGGGGCTGCAACGAACTGCTGCCGCCGTACGCCAAGAAGCCCAGCCTCCTCCCGCGCAAGACCCACCAGGTGCTCGCGGGGCCGCCGGTCGACCTGTCGCGGTTCTACGACAAGGAGATGACCGCGGAGGTGCTGAAGGAGGCCACCGAGGTCATCATGGCCGCCGTCACCCGCCAGCTGGAGGAGATCCGCGGCGAGAAGGCGCCCGAAACCCCCTACGACCCGCGCCGGGAGCGGATCGAGCAGCGGCTGCGGACGCAGAGGCAGGCCAAGGCCCAGACTCGGGCCCAGGCGCAGACACAGACGACGCGGGCACACACGCAGGGACCGCGGGCAGAAGGGCAGAGCACGTGAGCAAGCCCGTCAAGGCGGCCGTCTTCGGCACCGGATCGTGGGGCACGGCCTTCGGCGCGGTCCTCGCCGACGCGGGGTGCGACGTCACCCTGTGGGGGCGCCGTGCCGCACTCGCCGACGCCGTCAACTCCACCCGGACCAACCCGGACTACCTGCCCGGCGTGGAACTCCCCGCGAACCTGCGGGCCACCACCGACGCCGCCGAGGCCGCGCGCGACGCCGACTTCACCGTCCTCGCGGTCCCGTCCCAGACGCTGCGCGCCAACCTCGCCGACTGGACGCCCCTGCTGGCGCCCGGCACCGTCCTGGTGTCGCTGATGAAGGGCGTCGAACTCGGCTCCGCGATGCGGATGAGCGAGGTGATCGAGGACGTCGCCAAGGTCGGCGCCGAGCGCATCGCCGTGGTCACCGGACCCAACCTGGCCCGGGAGATCGCCGCCCGCATGCCGGCCGCCGCCGTGGTCGCCTGCCCCGACGAATCCGTCGCCCAGCGACTTCAGACCGCCTGCCACACACCGTACTTCCGCCCGTACACCAACACCGACGTCATCGGCTGCGAACTCGGCGGCGCCGTGAAGAACGTGATCGGGCTGGCCGTCGGCATCGCGGACGGTATGGGCCTCGGCGACAACGCCAAGGGGTCCCTCATCACGCGCGGCCTCGCCGAGACCACGCGCCTCGGGGTCGCCCTCGGCGCCGACCCGCTGACGTTCTCCGGACTGGCCGGTCTCGGCGACCTGGTGGCGACCTGCTCCTCGCCGCTGTCCCGCAACCACACCTTCGGCACCAACCTCGGCAAGGGCATGACCCTTCAGGAGACCATCGCGGTCACCAGGCAGACCGCCGAGGGCGTCAAGTCGTGCGAGTCGGTGCTCGACCTGGCCCGCAGGCACGGAGTCGACATGCCGATCACCGAGACGGTCGTCGGCATCGTGCACGAGGGCAAGCCTCCGGTGGTCGCGCTCAAGGAGCTGATGTCGCGCAGCGCGAAGCCGGAACGACGCTGAGCGACGCCGGAACGGAACCTGGTCGCGACCCGCGCCACGCGGCCCCCGGGACGCTGTCTCGGGGCCCTACGGGCGGGTACTCTCGACGCGATATGAGCACCGAGAACCTCCCCCAGAGCCCCGAGCAGCCGCCTCGCAAACCGCGTGTGGCCGTCGTGTTCGGCGGGCGCAGCTCCGAACACGGGATCTCCGTGGTCACGGCCGGCGCCGTCCTCGCGGCCATCGACCGGACGAAGTACGACGTCCTGCCGATCGGCATCACCAGGGACGGCCGCTGGGCCCTCACCGCCGACGAACCGGAACGCATGGCGATCACGGATCGCCGTACGCCCGACGTCGAGGAACTGGCCGAGTCGACCGAGGGCGGCGTGGTCCTGCCCGTCGACCCCGGCAACCGCGAAGTCGTCTACAGCGAACCCGGTTCGGTGCCCAAGGCGCTGGGCGAGGTCGACGTCGTCTTCCCCGTGCTGCACGGCCCGTACGGCGAGGACGGCACCCTCCAGGGCCTGCTGGAGCTGTCCGGTGTGCCGTACGTCGGCGCGGGCGTGCTCGCCTCCGCCGTCGGCCAGGACAAGGAGTACATGAAGGCCGTGTTCACCTCGTACGGGCTGAAGGTCGGCCCGTACGAGGTGATCCGGCCCCGCGAGTGGGCGCAGGACCGCTCCGCGGCCCGCGCGAAGATCGTCGACTTCGCCGGCGAACACGGCTGGCCGCTGTTCGTGAAGCCCGCCCGCGCGGGGTCGTCGATCGGCATCACCAAGGTCGACGACCTCTCCGGACTCGACGAGGCGATCGAGGAGGCCCGGCGCCACGACCCGAAGATCCTCGTGGAGGCCGCGCTGCGCGGCCGGGAGATCGAGTGCGGGGTGCTGGAGTTCGAGGACGGCCCCCGGGCCTCCCTGCCCGCCGAGATCCCGCCGCCCTCGGAGCACGCGTACTACGACTTCGAGGCCAAGTACATCGACTCCACCCCCGGCGTCGTGCCCGCCCCGCTCACGTCCGAGGAGACCGCCGAGGTCCAGCGGCTCGCAGTGGCGGCGTTCGACGCGGCCTCCTGCGAGGGACTGGTGCGCGCGGACTTCTTCCTCACCGAGGACGACGAGTTCGTGATCAACGAGATCAACACGATGCCCGGCTTCACGCCGATCTCCATGTACCCGCAGATGTGGCAGGCGAGCGGCGTGAGCTACCCGGAGCTGGTGGACCGGCTGGTCCAGGCGGCGCTGCGGCGGTCCACGGGACTGCGCTGACGTACCGCTGGGATCAGCTCGTCGCACGGCCCGGAAGGCGATCCCCGAGGGGATCGCCTTCCGCGCGACCGGTGGGGCGCGTACGTCCCTCCGTGGGTCGCCCCGCCCCGCAGCGCAGTATGATCAGCGGGTTTTCCAGTTCGCCATCCGCCGACGTCAGCGTCTTGTCCGCGTTCCGCCACGGCTTGGTGACCGACGTGCCCGGGCCTGGAACCGCCGCCGACTCGCTGTCGTCTGCTGAGGGAGCAGCCTGCGGCGGCGACCAGCGGTGCGGGAGCGAGCGGACGGAAGGGGGCTAGAGATGAACGACCGGACAGGTCAGGGTCCGGGTGATGCCGTCCACTTGCTGGACCTTGGCGACCACCATGCGACCCAGGTCGTCGACGGTGTCGGACTGGGCGCGGACGATGACATCGTAGGGTCCTGTCACGTCCTCTGCCTGGATCACGCCAGGGATCTTGCTGATCGTCTCGGCGACGGTCGACGCCTTGCCGACCTCCGTCTGGATCAGGATGTACGCCTGTACCACGAAACCTCCAGAGCGGCCGCGAGGATCATGCGGGGAAAAGGAACGCCACGGTATCGCGTCGCCGCTCTCCGCGGGGAGACCCGCGGGGCACGGGCCTCGCGCGCCGGGGTGCCGGAATGACACGGGTTGACGGCCGGGCCGACCGTGGCGGCGGTCGTTTTGCCCGTGACGGGGACGGCGACGGTCATTCGACCGTAACGAGGACAGAGATGACGCGCGACCGGGCACGGACAGGGACAGAAGGGGAGCCAAGGCAATGAAGGGCACTGTTGGTGAGCTCGGGGAGTTCGGGCTCATCAGGGAGCTCACCTCCCGTCTCACCACCACCCCGGCGGTCCGCGTAGGCCCCGGGGACGACGCCGCGGTGGTCGCCGCGCCCGACCGCAGGGTGGTGGCCAGCACCGACATCCTGGTGGAAGGGCGGCACTTCCGCCGTGACTGGTCCACCGCGTACGACGTGGGCCGCAAGGCGGCGGCGCAGAACCTCGCCGACATCGCCGCCATGGGCGCGGTACCGACCGCGCTGCTGCTCGGCCTGGTCGTGCCCGCCGAACTGCCGGTGACCTGGCCGACCGAGCTGATGGACGGGCTGCGCGACGAGTGCCAGGTCGCGGGTGCCTCCGTGGTCGGCGGTGACGTGGTGCGCGGCGACACGATCACCGTCTCCATCACCGCGCTCGGTGACCTGCGCAACCTGGAGCCCGTCACCCGCGGTGGCGCCCAGCCCGGCGACCTCGTCGCGGTGACCGGCTGGCTGGGCTGGTCCGCGGCCGGGTTCGCCGTGCTGTCCCGGGGCTTCCGTTCGCCGCGCGCCTTCGTCGAGGCCCATCGCCGCCCGGAGCCGCCGTACCACGCGGGACCGGCCGCCGCGGGCCTCGGTGCCACCGCGATGTGCGACGTGAGCGACGGACTGATCGCCGACCTGAGCCACATCGCGGAGGCCAGCAAGGTCAGGATCGACATCCGCTCCGGGCAGATCGACATCCCGTCCCAGATGAACGACATCGGCCAGGCCGTCGGCGTCGACCCCATGCAGTGGGTGCTCACCGGGGGAGAGGACCACGCGATCGTGGCGACCTTCCCGCCGGACGTGAAGCTGCCCGCCCGCTGGAAGGTCATCGGCGAGGTCCTCAACCCCTCCGCACTGCCCCAGGTGACCGTCGACGGGGCGCCCTGGACCAGCAAGGGCGGCTGGGACCACTTCGGCGAGGACGTGGAGTCATGAGCCTGCCCCTGGTCCTCACCGTCGCCGGCTCCGACTCCGGCGGCGGCGCCGGCATCCAGGCCGACCTGAAGACGATGCTCGCCCTCGGCACGCACGGCATGAGTGTGCTCACCGCCGTGACCGCGCAGAACTCGCTCGGCGTGCAGGGCGCCTGGGAGCTGCCCGTGGAGGCGGTGCGGGCCCAGTACCGCAGCGTCGTGGACGACATCGGCGTCCAGGCGGTCAAGACCGGGATGCTCTCCTCCGCCGATCTGGTCGAGACGGTCGCCGAGTTGATCGGCGGCACCGACGCCCCGGCCGTCGTCGACCCGGTCGGTGTCTCCAAGCACGGGGACGCGCTGCTCGCCGCCTCCGCCCTGGACTCCGTACGCACCAAGCTGCTGCCGGTGGCGACCGTCGCCACCCCGAACCTCGACGAGGTCGGGCAACTCACCGGCGTACGGGTCGAGTCCGACACCGATCTGCGCCGCGCGGCGGCGGCCGTGCTGGAGTACGGTCCGCGCTGGGTCCTGATCAAGGGCGGCCATCTGCGCGGCGACGCCGTGGATCTGCTCACCGACGGCTCCGAGGAGTACTGGCTGCGCGCACCGCGCCTCGACAACCGGCACACCCACGGCACGGGCTGCACCCTCGCGTCGGCCGTCGCGTGCGGGCTGGCGAAGGGGCGGTCGGTGCCGGACGCGGTCGCGGCGGCGAAGGAGTACGTCACCGGGGCGATCGGGGCCGGATTCGCGCTCGGCGCCGGCATCGGACCGGTCGACCACGGCTGGGCGCTCGGGCGGGACCACGGCTGAGCGCCCGGGAGGGGAGGGGGCGGCGTAGGGCGGGACTGCCTGCCGCGCCAGGTTCCCGGCACGGCAAAAAGCCGGCCCACCCGGAGATGGACCGGCTCAATGCAGCGGACCAGGCCGTGGCCGCGCGCTCAGCTGACGCGTCAGCGCGAGACCTTGCCGGCCTTGATGCACGAGGTGCAAGCGTTCACGCGCTTCGGCGTCCCGCCGACCACGGTACGCACACGCTGGATGTTCGGGTTCCAGCGACGGGACGTACGGCGGTGCGAGTGCGAGATGTTGTTGCCGAAGCTCGGCCCCTTGCCACAGACGTCGCAGTTGGCAGCCACGGGTCACTCCAAAGACTTCAGATGCACTTACGGTTGACCCCGGCATGCCGGGATCAAGGTTCCGGAGCCGCGAACGGTCCGGTATCTGAGTGGCGGTGCCAGGGGGGAGAGCCCGATCGGGATCGGGCAACCGGAGCAGCATACAACGGCTGCTCCCGTACAACGAAACTACCACGGCAGCTCAGAGGCCCGTCCCCGGCCCTCTTCCGGCGGACACCCTCCCAAGGTCTACGCTGCCTGCCACGTCCAGCAGCTCAGGGAGGCGCAGGTGGCGCAGGTGCCGCAGAGGTTCTTCGACGCTCTGGCGGTGCGCACCTGGTGCGGTCTGTCGCTGCGCGCGCTGGGGCGGGCGCGTGAGGAGATCGACGCGATCAACGTCTATCCGGTCGCGGACGGGGACACCGGCACGAACCTGTATCTGACCGTCGAGTCGGCCGTCGCCGCCGTGGAGGCCGTGTTCGCGGCGCACGAGGTGGACGCCGGGGAACCGGACGACGGCGACGGTCCTTCGCTGGCCGATGCCGTGGGTGCCATGGCGCACGGCGCGCTGATCGGCGCGTGCGGCAACTCGGGGACGATCCTCGCGCAGCTGCTGCGCGGTATGGCCCAGGTGCTCACCGCCGGGGACGAGCCCGCTCACACCGATGGTCCGGGCCTGCGGCTGGCCCTGCGGCATGCCGCGGAATCCGCCCGGCAGGCCGTGGCCCACCCGGTCGAGGGCACCGTTCTGACCGTCGCCTCGGCCGCCGCCGACGCCGCCGAGGCGGCCGAGGGGGCGGAGGGCGACTGCGCGGCGGTGGCCCGCGCGGCCTACGCGGGAGCCCGCGAGGCGCTCGCCGCGACCCCGGGCCAGCTGCCCGTCCTGGAGCGCGCCGGAGTGGTCGACGCCGGCGGACACGGCCTTGTGACGGTGCTCGCGGCCCTGGTGGAGACCTTCACGGGCCGGGCGCCGGGGCCCGGAGCGAGCGTCGTGCCGCACGCGCGCGTGCCGCACGACGGCGAGCACCCGCCTGGGGAGTGCGCCGTGGAGGAGGGAGACGGGAACGGTCCCGCCTTCGAGGTGATCTACCTTCTGGAGGCCGAGGACGCTGCCGTGGCACGGCTGCGGCAGCGACTCGACGCCCTCGGCGACTCGCTCGTCGTGGTGGGCGGCGACGGCCTGTGGAACGTCCACGTGCACGTCGACGACGCGGGCGCCGCCGTGGAGGCGGGTGTCGAGGCCGGGCGGCCGTACCGGATCCGCATCACCCACTTCGGGCACGGCGACGCACGCGCCACCGGGACCGGGCGCCCGCCCCGGGAGCGCACCCAGCGCGCCGTGGTGGCAGTCGTGCCCGGGGAGGGCCTGGCCGGGCTGTACACCGAGGCCGGCGCGACCACCGTGCTCGCGCGCCCCGGGGAGCCGCCCGCCAGCGGGGAACTCGTCCAGGCCGTACGACGGGCCCACGCACGCGAGGTCGTGCTGCTGCCCAACGACGCCGAACTGCGCCACACCGCCGCGGCCGCGGCCGAGCAGGCCCGCGCCGAGGGCATCCGCGTCGCCCTCATCCCGACCCGCTCCGCGGTCCAGGGCATCGCCGCGCTCGCCGTGCACGAACCCGAGCGACGCTTCGACGAGGACGTGGTGGCGATGACCTCGGCGGCCGGCGCCACCCGTTACGCCGAGGTCGCGATCGCCGAACGCCAGGCCTGGACCACGGCCGGCATCTGCCAGGCCGGCGACGTGCTCGGCCTCGTGGACGGCGACGTGGCCGTGATCGGCGCGGACGTCACGGAGGTCGCCGCCACCGTCCTGGACCGGATGCTCGCGGCCGGCGGCGAGCTGGTCACCCTCGTCCTCGGTGACGAGGCCCCCGAGACCGTCGCCGCCCACCTGGAGGCCCGCGTCCGCGAGACGTACCTCGCCGTCGACACGGTGGTCTACCGGGGCGGGCGGCAGGGCGCGCCGCTGCTGATCGGCGTGGAGTGACGCGGCGCATACCGGAGCGTCCCGGCGTTTCCCAGGGGTTTCCCCGGGAGGTGTGGGGCCGTTGTCAGTGGCGTGGTGTGCAATGGATCTCGTGCCCGCACTGCAAGAACCCCTGAAGAAGGTGCTCGGCCCCGCCACCGCGAAGGTGATGGCCGAGCATCTCGGCCTGCACACCGTCGGTGACCTCCTCCACCACTACCCCCGCAGATACGAGGAGCGCGGCCAGCTCACCCACCTCGCCGACCTGCCCATGGACGAGCACGTCACGGTGGTGGCCCAGGTCGCCGACGCCCGCCTGCACACCTTCGCCTCCGCCAAGGCGCCGCGCGGCAAGGGGCAGCGGCTCGAAGTGACCATCACGGACGGCAGTGGACGCCTCCAGCTGGTCTTCTTCGGCCACGGCGTCCACAAGCCCCACAAGGAGCTGCTGCCGGGCACCCGCGCGATGTTCGCGGGCAAGGTCTCCGTCTTCAACCGCCGGCTGCAACTGGCCCATCCCGCTTACGAGTTGCTGCGCGGCGGTGACGACGACGGGGCCGAGAGCGTCGAGTCCTGGGCGGGCGCCCTCATCCCCCTCTACCCGGCCACCGCCAAGCTGGAGTCCTGGAAGATCGGCAAGGCGATCCAGACGGTGCTGCCCAGCGCGCAGCAGGCCGTCGACCCCCTCCCAGGCTCCCTGCGCGAGGGGCGTGGCCTGGTCTCCCTCCCCGAAGCGCTCCTGAAGATCCACCGCCCGCACACCAAGGCGGACATCGAGGACGCCCGTGCCCGTCTGAAGTGGGACGAGGCCTTCGTCCTCCAGGTCGCCCTCGCCCGCCGTCGCCACGCCGAGACCCAACTCCCCGCCGTCCCCCGGAAACCGAGCCCGGACGGCCTGCTCACGGCCTTCGACGACCGCCTCCCCTTCACCCTCACCGACGGCCAGCGGAAGGTCTCCCGGGAGATCTTCGACGACCTCGCCACCGACCACCCGATGCACCGGCTGCTCCAGGGGGAGGTCGGATCGGGAAAGACGATGGTGGCCCTGCGCGCCATGCTCGCCGTCGTGGACGCCGGCGGGCAGGCCGTGATGCTCGCGCCCACCGAGGTGCTCGCCCAGCAGCACCACCGGTCGGTCGTCGAGATGATGGGGGAGCTGGCCGAGGGCGGCATGCTCGGCGGCGCCGAACACGCCACCAAGGTGGTGCTGCTGACCGGCTCGATGGGCGCCGCCGCCCGCCGTCACGCCCTGCTCGACCTGGCCACCGGCGAGGCGGGCATCGTCATCGGCACGCACGCGCTGATCGAGGACAAGGTGCAGTTCCACGACCTCGGTCTGGTCGTCGTCGACGAACAGCACCGGTTCGGCGTCGAGCAGCGCGACGCCCTGCGCGGCAAGGGCAAACAGCCGCCGCACCTGCTCGTCATGACCGCCACTCCCATCCCGCGCACCGTCGCCATGACCGTCTTCGGCGACCTGGAGACCTCCGTCCTGGACCAGCTCCCGGCCGGCCGCTCCCCGATCGCCAGCCATGTCGTCCCCGCCGCCGACAAGCCGCACTTCCTCGCCCGGGCCTGGGAGCGGGTCCGCGAGGAGGTGACGGGCGGCCACCAGGCGTACGTCGTCTGCCCGCGCATCGGCGACGAGGACGACGACCCGAAGAAGAACACCAAGCAGCCCTCTGAGGGGGACGCGGAGAAGCGGCCCCCGCTCGCGGTCCTCGACATCGCCGAGCAGCTGGCCGAAGGCCCGCTCCAGGGCCTCAGGGTCGAAGTCCTGCACGGCCGCATGCAGCCCGACGACAAGGACGCGGTCATGCGCCGCTTCGCCGCCGGGGAGACCGACGTCCTGGTCGCGACGACCGTCATCGAGGTCGGCGTCAACGTCCCCAACGCCACCGCGATGGTGATCATGGACGCCGACCGCTTCGGTGTCTCCCAGCTCCACCAGCTGCGCGGCCGCGTCGGCCGAGGCTCCGCCCCCGGCCTGTGCCTGCTGGTCACCGAGATGCCCGAGGCGAGCGCGGCCCGGCAGCGCCTGAACGCCGTCGCCGGCACCCTCGACGGCTTCGAGCTCTCCCGCATCGACCTCGAACAGCGCCGCGAGGGCGACGTCCTAGGCCAGGCCCAGTCCGGCGCCCGCACCTCCCTGCGCGTCCTCGCCGTCATCGAGGACGAGGAGATCATCGCCGAGGCGCGGGAGGAGGCGGTGGCGGTGGTGTCCGCCGACCCCGAGCTGACCGGCCTGCCCGGTCTGCGGACGGCCCTGGACGCCCTCCTGGACGAGGAGAGGGAGCAGTACCTGGAGAAGGGCTGAGAGACTGGGGACGGACACCGCCCGTCCACCCGAGCACGTCGAACACCGACAAGGATCCAGAGATGACCCGCGTGATCGCCGGCAAGGCCGGCGGACGCCGCCTCACCGTTCCGTCAGGGACCGGCACCCGCCCCACCTCCGACCGTGCGCGCGAGGGCCTCTTCTCCACCTGGCAGTCCCTGCTGGGCGGCCCGCTGGACGGCGAGCGGGTCCTCGACCTGTACGCCGGTTCCGGCGCCGTCGGCCTGGAGGCGCTGTCCCGGGGAGCGGGGCACGTCCTGCTCGTCGAGGCCGACGCCCGCGCCGCCCGTACGGTCCGGGAGAACGTCAAGGCGCTCGGCCTGCCCGGTGCCGAGGTCCGGGCGGGCAAAGCGGAACAGATCATCCGCACTCCGGCCCCGGCCGAGCCGTACGACATCGTCTTTCTGGACCCCCCGTACGCCGTCTCGGACGACGATCTCCGGGAGATCCTGCTCACACTCCGCACGGAGGGGTGGCTCACCGGGGAAGCGCTCGTCACCGTGGAGCGCAGCACCAGGGGCGGCGAATTCCGCTGGCCGCACGGCTTCGACGCGATCCGGGCCCGTCGCTACGGCGAGGGAACGTTTTGGTACGGTCACGCCGCCTCTACGTGCGAAGACGCACGATGACCGGACCGGAGAGCGAGGGAACTCAAGTGCGCCGCGCCGTCTGTCCCGGGTCATTCGACCCGATCCACAACGGACACCTCGACATCATCGCCCGTGCCTCCAGCCTCTACGACGAGGTCTACGTCGCGGTGATGATCAACCGGTCCAAGAAGGGCCTGTTCGAGATCGAGGAGCGGATCGACCTCATCCGCCAGGTCACCGCCGAGTACGGGAACGTCCGCGTGGAGTCCTTCCACGGTCTGCTCGTCGACTTCTGCAAGCAGCGCGAGATCCCGGCCATCGTCAAGGGCCTGCGCGCCGTCAGCGACTTCGACTACGAACTCCAGATGGCCCAGATGAACAACGGCCTCTCCGGCGTCGAAACCCTGTTCATCCCCACCAACCCCACCTACAGCTTCATGTCGTCCTCCCTGGTCAAGGAGGTCGCGACCTGGGGTGGCGACATCTCCCACCTGGTGCCGCCGCTGGTCCTCGAAGCCCTGTCCGAGCGCCTGCGCAAGGACTGAGCGAGCCCCCGCGCCCGCCCCGCAGCTCCCGGAGGCTGACAATCCGTCACCCGGTGTCCCCCGGACACCCCAGGGTCGTACAGTCGTCCCGTCCGTCTCCAACACAGCTGTAGAGAGTGGCGAGCACACACGGTGGACGTGCAGAAGAAGCTCGACGAGATCACCGCGATGGTCTCCGGCGCCCGCGCCATGCCCATGTCGGCCTCGTGCGTGGTCAACCGCGCCGAACTGCTCTCGATGCTCGAAGAGCTGCGCGCCGAGCTGCCCGGTTCCCTCGCCCAGGCCCAGGAGCTGATCGGCGACCGGGAGCAGATGGTCGCGCAGGCCCGCCAGGAGGCCGACCGCATCATCGAGGGCGCGCACGCCGAGCGCGGTTCCCTGATCTCCGACACCGAGGTCGCCCGTCGTTCCCAGGCCGAGGCCGACCGGATCCTCACCGAGGCCCGCCAGGAGGCCGAGGAGGTCCGCGCCGAGGCCGACGACTACGTCGACTCCAAGCTCGCCAACTTCGAGGTCGTCCTCACCAAGACCCTCGGCTCCGTGGGCCGGGGCCGTGAGAAGCTCCTCGGCACCGGACCCGGCCTCGACGAGAACGGCTACGAGGACGAGGACGCCCCCGAGCGCAGCCACGACCCGGAGACCCTGCGCCGCGACGCCGACACCTACGTCGACACGAAGCTCGGCGCCTTCGAGGCCGTACTGGCCAAGACCCTGGACGCGGTCGGCCGGGGCCGCCAGAAGCTGCACGGCCGCATCGCCACCGACGACCTCGGCGCCCTCGCGGACGACCTGACCACCGTCCAGCACTCCAGCGACGCGGACTACCTCGCCGACCTCGCGGGCCTCTCCGACGCCCCCGCCGGGCAGCCCCGGCAGCGGGAGTACGGCGAGCAGCAGCCGGCGGCGGCCCAGGTACCGGTACAGGCCGTGCCGGAGATGCCGTCGCAGCAGCCGGAGTACGGCTACGCCCAGCAGCCCGATCCCTACGCCGGCTACCAGCAGACCTACGGGGGCCAGCCGGACCCGTACGGCTACCAGCAGCAGACAGCGGACCCGTACACCTACCAGTACGACCCCCAGCAGCACGCGTACGACGGCGGCGGGCAGGGCTACGCACAGCCCCAGCAGCCCGCACAACCCGCTCAGCCTCCGCAGGCTCAGCCGCAGACCCTCGACGAGACCAGCCTCTTCGACACCAGCATGATCAGCGCCGAGCAGCTGAGGGCCTACGAACAGGGGCGCGGCCTCTAGCCCGCGCACCGGTCCCACGGCCGGATTGGGCCGTGAGCGAATGGTCCAGTATCCTGGCTCTTCGGTCGCGTGTACGTCCGCGATCGGCGCTGCCCGGGAACACCGAAGGGCAGTCCCCCAAGCTACGAAGACCGAAAGCAGGAATGGTTCTGAACGCGCGCCTCGACCACCGCAACCCTCTCGTGTTCGATACACACGAGCTGGGACGGCGGCCCGGTGCGCTGCAGCGCCTGACCCGCACGGTCGACGCTCCCCGGGACTTCGGTATCCAGGGAGTCATCGGAGTGCCGGAAGGCGCCCCGGTGGAACTCGATCTCCGGCTCGAGTCGGTCATGGAAGGGGTGCTCGTCACAGGCACCGCCCGTGCCAAGGCCGAGGGGGAGTGCGTAAGGTGTCTGGAGCCGCTCGAGCAGCAGCTTGTGGCGGACTTCCAGGAGATGTTCTCGTACCCTGACGCCGACGACCGGGGCCGCCCTGTGGCGGAACCGGCCGACGACGCCGAGGAAGACGAGGACAGGCTCTTCGTCGAGGACGGACTGATCGGCCTCGAACCCGTGCTGCGCGACGCGGTGGTGCTCGCACTGCCGATGCAGCCGGTGTGCCAGGAAGACTGCCCGGGTCTGTGCTCCGAGTGCGGAGCACGCCTGGCGGACGACCCGGACCACCACCACGACGCCGTCGACATTCGTTGGGCGGCTTTGCAGGGACTCGCCGGTTCACTCGGAGACGGCGAGAAGGACGAGATGAGCGGCGCCGAACCTGGCGTCGACGAGAAGCAGGAGAAGTAGCCGTGGCTGTTCCGAAGCGGAAGATGTCGCGCAGCAACACGCGCCACCGCCGGTCGCAGTGGAAGGCTGCGGTCCCCACCCTGGTTGCGTGCGAGCGCTGCCACGAGCCCAAGCAGCAGCACATCGCGTGCCCGTCTTGCGGCACTTACAACAAGCGCCAGGTCCTCGAGGTCTGAGCGGCTGGTGAGAGGCACTGTGTCAGTCCCCAAGAAGGCGGAAGACGCCAAGGCGGACCCACCCGCCAAGAAGAAGGCGGACACCCAGGCCTCGTCCCACACGCTTCTGGAAGGGCGGCTCGGCTATCAGCTCGAGTCCGCCCTTCTGGTGCGTGCACTGACCCACCGTTCCTACGCGTACGAGAACGGCGGTCTGCCGACGAACGAGAGGCTGGAGTTCCTCGGTGACTCCGTCCTCGGCCTCGTCGTCACGGACACGCTGTACCGCACCCACCCCGACCTGCCCGAAGGCCAGCTGGCCAAGTTGCGGGCCGCGGTGGTCAACTCGCGTGCGCTGGCGGAGGTGGGCCGCGGGCTCGACCTCGGCTCCTTCATCCGGCTCGGCCGCGGTGAAGAGGGCACGGGCGGCCGGGACAAGGCGTCCATCCTCGCCGACACCCTCGAAGCGGTGATCGGCGCGGTCTATCTCGACCAGGGCCTCGACGCGGCCTCCGAACTGGTGCACCGCCTGTTCGACCCGCTGATCGAGAAGTCCTCGAACCTCGGCGCCGGCCTGGACTGGAAGACCAGCCTCCAGGAACTCACCGCGATCGAAGGGCTCGGCGTCCCCGAGTACCTGGTCACGGAGACCGGCCCGGACCACGAGAAGACCTTCACTGCTGCCGCCCGCGTCGGAGGCGTCTCGTACGGCACCGGCACCGGCCGCAGCAAGAAGGAGGCGGAGCAGCAGGCCGCGGAATCCGCGTGGAGGTCCATCCGGGCCGCGGCGGACGAGCGCGCCAGGGCGACGGCGGACCGGCCGGTCGCCGAAGTCACCGAAACCGCCGACTCACCGTCGGCCTCCGCCTGACCCACCGCACGTTCCGAACGCCCGTCCCGCTCCCGGGGCGGGCGTTCGGCTCGTCCACCGGCCACCCGAGGGGGAAGCCATGCCCGAGTTGCCCGAGGTCGAGGTCGTACGGCGCGGCCTGGAGCGCTGGGTCGCCCACCGCACCGTCGCCGACGCCGAGGTCCTGCATCCACGCGCGGTACGCCGGCACATCGCCGGCCCCGACGACTTCGCCCACCGCCTCAAGGACCACCGCATCGGCATGCCCAGCCGCCGCGGCAAGTACCTGTGGCTGCCCTTGGAGGACACCGGTCAGGCGGTCCTCGCGCACCTCGGCATGAGCGGCCAGCTGCTGGTCCAGCCGCACGAGGCACCCGCCGAGAAGCACCTGCGCGTCCGCGTCCGCTTCACCGACGCCCTCGGCACCGAACTCCGCTTCGTCGACCAGCGCACCTTCGGCGGCCTGTCGCTGCACGACACCACCCCCGACGGACTGCCGGACGTCATCGCGCACATCGCCCGCGACCCCCTCGACCCGCTCTTCGACGACGAGGGGTTCCACCTCGCGCTGCGCCGCAGGCGCACCACGATCAAACGGGCCCTGCTGGACCAGTCACTGATCAGCGGCGTCGGCAACATCTACGCGGACGAGGCCCTGTGGCGCTCCCGCCTGCACTACGAACGCCCCACCGCGACCCTCACCCGCCCCCGCACCGCCGAACTCCTCGGCCATGTCCGCGACGTGATGAACGCCGCCCTCGCCGTCGGCGGCACCAGCTTCGACAGCCTCTACGTCAACGTCAACGGCGAGTCCGGCTACTTCGACCGCTCCCTCGACGCCTACGGCCGCGAGGGCCTGCCCTGCCGCCGCTGCGCCACACCGATGCGCCGCCGGCCGTGGATGAACCGCTCCAGCTACTTCTGCCCGAAGTGCCAGCGGCCGCCGAGGATCACACCGTAGGCATCCGCTGCGCGTCGTACCGTTCGCGCGACGCCAGCACCTCGTCCATCCGCCCCTCCAGACACTGGATGAGCGCCATCAGCCGCCCGGCCACCTCGCGCCCCAGCGGCGTGAGTTCGTAGTCCACGCGGGGCGGGTTGACGAGCTGGGCCTCGCGGTGCACGAGGCCGTCGCGCTCCAGCGCGTGCAGGGTCTGGGCCAGCATCTTCTCGCTGACGCCGTCGACACGGCGCCGCAGCTCGTTGAACCGGAAGGAGCCCTCGTACAGCGCGCCGAGCGTCAACGCGCCCCAACGCCCCGTGACGTGCTCCAGGGTGCCGCGCGAGGGACAGGCCCTGGAGAACACGTCGAACGGGAGGCCCGGCTCCTCCGTGCGCTCCTGCGTCGTCGACATACGCCCAGCGTACGTGAGCACAGCGCGGCGCCGCAGACGGCGCTGAGACGCGGACCGTGCTTCCCGGGCGTGGCTAGTAGCCGAAGTTCTGGGTCCACCAGGGGCCGCCGGAGCCGAAGTGGACTCCGACGCCCAGGGTCTGGAAGTCGCAGTTCAGGATGTTGGCCCTGTGACCGGGGCTGTCCATCCAGGCGTCCATCACGGCCTGCGCGTCGGCCTGTCCACGGGCTATGTTCTCGCCCCCGAGATTGCCTATCCCGGCCGCCTCGGCCCGGTCCCAGGGCGTCGCGCCACTGGGATCGGTGTGGTCGAAGAAGCCCTGCTGGGCCATGGCCGCGCTGAAGTCCTCGGCCAGTTCACGCAGCGCGCTGTTCGCGGCCACCGGACTGCAGCCCACCTTGGCCCGCTCGTCGTTGACGAGGTTGAGCACCTGGGCCTGGGCGACGACGGCCCGCTCCGACGCGGCGGCGGGCGCGCTGGGCCGCTCGGGCTCCCCGGTGGCCGGACTCGAGGGTGTGGGCTTCGGCTTCGAGCTGGGAGTCCTTTCGGGCTTCTGCGTCCTCGACGGCGTCCCGGCCGGGGCGGCGGGCTTCGACGCCGATGCCGAGGGGGAGGACGACGAGGGGGAGGAGGACTCGGACGACGAGTCCTTCGAGGACTCCGAGGAGCCGGAGGGCGAGGAGGACCGGTCGGTGCCACGGCTCGTGGACGTGTCGCCGCCGCTGCCGGCCTCGGCGCTGCCGGAAGTACCGCCCTGTTCGGACGGGGTGTTCGTCGGAACGTCCTGGGCCTGCACCCGGTCGCCCCCGCCGCTGCCGCCGATCCGGTAGTTGTCGAGGCCGGGCACCGCGCCCGTGGCCACCACCACCGTGCCGATGGCGACCGCCGCGGAGACGCCGAGCAGACCCGTGCGGACCGGAGTGACGGCCTTCTTCCTGCGGCGGCGGCGCGCTCCTGCGGGCTGCGGGCCGTCGTCGGGGGAGAAACCGTCACTGGGGAAGGCGACCGTGCGGCCGGCCTGCGGGTGGCCTTCGCCGTCCGGACCGTCCGGCGCGAACAGGTAGGCGTCGCTCTTCGCGCGGACCTCGGCGTACGCCTCGGGGTTCAGGTAGGGAGCGATCCCCATCGTGGGGCGTTCACCCGTGTCCGGGGCCTGCGGGTCGCGGTCCCGTCCCGTCGTACCGTCCGGCTGACGGCCCTCGGCGGCGCGGCCCTTGGCGGCGCGGCCGGCGGCGGAGCGTCGGTGGCGTCCCATGTTCTGGCCTTCCTCGTCCTCGTCCTCGCGCTGGACGTGTCCTGGCGGTCGACGTTCCTCACGATCAATACGGAACTCACACGTTCGAGTGAGTTTCAGGTGAGTTTCATTGGGTGGGGACGGTACCGCATGGCGCAAGGGGGTGAAGTGTCCGGCGAGACATTGACTGGTTAGGTTGCAGTCATGAGCGAGGATGTACGGCTGGTCGCGTGGGTGCGAGGACAGGTCCAGGGCGTGGGTTTCCGCTGGTTCACGCGGGCCAGGGCACTGGAGCTCGGTGGGATGAGTGGTTTTGCTCTCAATTTGGGCGACGGCCGCGTCCAGGTCGTCGCGGAGGGCCCCCGCGAGCGCTGTGAAGGACTGCTCGACTGGCTGCGCGGTGACGACACGCCCGGACGAGTGGACGGCGTCACCGAGATCTGGGACACACCCCGCGGGGGCTACGAGGGCTTCGCCATCCGCTGACGTCATGCCGCGCGGAGACCCCGGGCGTCCGGCGTGACCGTCCTCGCGAGGGTGTCCGAGGCGAAAAGGGCCAGGTGGTTGCCAAGAACGGCGTCCCATGGCAGGCTCCGGACGCAGGATGATCGCCACGCCCCCAGGGGCCCGCAGGAGTCGCCGCGTCGCCGTTGCCAGGCCGCGTGCCCCCGGGTGCCCGCCAATACGGGGCGTGATCGTGTTGACCGTCAAACTTTTTGGTGAGACGCTGAAAGCCCCGCGCACCTTAGCTGTTTGGCATGGTTGAACGGCAGAGAAAACTCCATAGTGCCAAGCACCGCGGGTGCGATTCCCTCACGACCCACACCGCTTCGGTCGGTCACTCATTGTGGAGGACCATCCATCATGGCAAAGGCGCTTCTCGGTTACGTCGGCGGCTCCGACCCTCGACTCCTCGCCGAGATGCGACGGCTCCAGCAGCGCGTCCAAGACCTGGAATCCGAGCTCGGACGGATCCAGGCGGAGAACGACGCGCTGGCGGCTGCCGCTTCTCACGACAGGATCATGGAGAGCATGGAGAGCGTTGACGCACACCAGGCGGAGCCTGCGCTCACCTGATCACTGCATCGCTCCACTACGGCACAACAGTGGTCGGGCTCGCCCGTAAAACCGCTCAGGTGTCAGAGTTTGCAAGGGACGCTTCGGCGTCCCTTCTTTCTTGCCCCCGCTCCGCCGTCCGGACCGCCTTTTCCTCCCCCGCGCATCCTTTCACCCTCTTCAACGTCTGATGTGCCCTGCACGTTCACCGGTGAAACCGCGGCGGTTCACCGGTTCATGGAGTGAGACAGCCGTGAAAGGTAGAGTCCGACGGCGTGCACCTGAAGGCCCTGACCCTCCGCGGGTTCAAGTCGTTCGCCTCGGCGACCACGCTCCGGTTCGAGCCGGGCATCACCTGCGTCGTCGGTCCGAACGGCTCGGGCAAGTCCAACGTCGTCGACGCCCTCAGCTGGGTCATGGGCGAACAGGGCGCCAAGTCGCTGCGCGGCGGCAAGATGGAGGACGTCATCTTCGCCGGCACCACCGGCCGCCCGCCGCTCGGCAGGGCCGAGGTGTCGCTGACCATCGACAACTCCGACGGGGCGCTGCCCATCGAGTACGCCGAGGTCACCATCACGCGGATCATGTTCCGCAACGGCGGCAGCGAGTACCAGCTCAACGGCGACACCTGCCGTCTCCTCGACATCCAGGAACTCCTCTCCGACTCCGGCATCGGCCGCGAGATGCACGTCATCGTCGGCCAGGGCCAGCTCGACTCCGTCCTGCACGCCGACCCGATGGGGCGCCGCGCCTTCATCGAGGAGGCCGCGGGCGTCCTCAAGCACCGCAAGCGCAAGGAGAAGGCCCTCAGGAAACTGGACGCGATGCAGGCGAACCTCGCGCGCGTGCAGGACCTGACGGACGAACTGCGGCGCCAGCTGAAGCCGCTGGGGCGACAGGCGGCGGTGGCGAGGCGGGCCGCCGTCATCCAGGCCGACCTGCGGGACGCGCGGCTGAGGCTTCTCGCCGACGACCTCGTACGGCTGCGCGAGGCGCTCCGGGCCGAGATCGCCGACGAGGCCGCGCTCAAGGAACGCAAGGACGCCGCCGAGGCCGAGCTGGGCAGGGCGCTGCGCCGCGAAGCGGACCTGGAGGACGAGGTGCGCCGGCTCACGCCGCGCCTCCAGCGGGCCCAGCAGACCTGGTACGAGCTGTCCCAGCTCGCCGAACGGGTGCGCGGCACGATCTCGCTGGCCGACGCGCGCGTGAAGAGCGCCACCACCGCGCCCCCCGAGGAGCGACGCGGCCGCGACCCGGAGGACCTGGAGCGCGAGGCCGCCCGCGTCCGGGAGCAGGAGGCCGAACTCGAAGCGGCTCTGGAGGCGGCCGAGCACGCTCTGGAGGACACGGTCGCCCACCGCGCGGACCTCGAACGCGAACTGACTCTGGAGGATCGCCGCCTCAAGGACGTCGCCCGCGCCATCGCCGACCGTCGAGAGGGGCTGGCCCGGCTCAGCGGCCAGGTCGGCACCGCCCGCTCCCGAGCCGCCTCGGCCCAGGCCGAGATCGAGCGGCTGGCGGAGGCGCGGGACGAGTCCCGGGAGAGGGCCGCCGCCGCGCAGGAGGAGTACGAGGCGCTCCGGGCCGAGGTCGACGGCCTCGACGCCGACGACCAGGAACTCGCCGAACGGCACGAGGCAGCCAAGCGCGGACTGGCCGAGGCGGAGGCCGCCCTGAGCGCCGCCAGGGAGGCGGTCACCGCGGCGGAACGCGAACGCGCCGCGACACACGCCCGCCGCGAGGCCCTCGCGCTCGGACTGCGCCGCAAGGACGGCACCGGCGCCCTGCTCGCCGCGAAGGACCGGCTCACCGGCCTGCTCGGTCCTGCCGCCGGGCTCCTCACCGTGACGCCCGGCCACGAGGCCGCCCTGGCCACCGCCTTCGGCGCCGCCGCGGACGCGCTCGCGGTGACCTCCCCGGCGGCCGCCGCCGACGCCATCCGCCTGCTGCGCAAGCAGGACGCCGGCCGCGCCGCCCTGCTGCTCGCCGGTGCCCCCGACGACGTGGCGCCGGGGCCGCGTGGCGATGTGGCGCGGGAGCCGCGTGGCACCGGGTCGCCGTACGCCGCCGATCTCGTCCGCGGGCCGGCCGACCTGATGCCGGCCGTACGGCGGCTGCTGCGCGGGACGGTCGTCGTCGCCACCCTGGAGGACGCCGAGGACCTCGTCTACGCCCACCCCGAACTGACCGCCGTCACCGCCGAGGGCGACCTGCTGGGCGCCCACTTCGCACAGGGCGGGTCCGCCGGGGCGCCCAGCCTCCTGGAGGTGCAGGCCTCCGTGGACCAGGCCGCCGCCGAGCTGGAGGAACTGGGCGTGCGGTGCGGGGAGCTGGCCGAGGCGCAGGACGCGGCCGCCGAGCGGCGCCGGGAGTGCGCCGCGCTCGTCGAGCAACTGGGGGAGCGGCGCCGGGCCGCCGACCGGGAGAAGTCGGCCGTGGCCCAGCAGCTGGGCCGGCTCGCGGGACAGGCGCGGGGCGCAGCCGGCGAGGCCGAGCGGTCCGCCGCCGCGGCGGCCCGGGCGCAGGAGGCGCTGGACAAGGCGCTGACGGACGTCGAGGAGCTGGCGGAGCGGCTCGCCGTGGCGGAGGAGATGCCGGTCGAGGAGGAACCCGACACCTCCGCGCGCGACCGGCTCGCCGCCGACGGCGCCAACGCCCGCCAGACCGAGATGGAGGCCCGCCTCCAGGTCCGTACCCACGAGGAGCGCGTCAAGGGCCTCGCCGGGAGGGCCGACTCCCTGGACCGGGCCGCCCGCGCGGAACGCGAGGCACGCGCGCGTGCCGAACAGCGGCGGGCCAGGCTGCGGCACGAAGCCGCTGTCGCCGAGGCGGTCGCCGCCGGCGCCCGGCAGCTGCTCGCCCACGTCGAGGTCTCCCTGGCCCGCGCCGACGAGGAGCGCACCGCCGCCGAGGCCGCCAGGGCCCGGCGTGAACAGGAGCTGACCGCCGCGCGCACCGCGGGGCGCGACCTCAAGGCCGAGCTCGACAAATTGACGGATTCAGTCCACCGGGGCGAGGTACTCGGCGCCGAGAAGCGGCTGCGCATCGAGCAGCTGGAGACCAAGGCGCTGGAGGAACTCGGTGTGGAACCGGCGGGACTCGCGGCCGAGTACGGCCCCCATCAAGAGGTGCCGCCCTCGCCCCCCGCCGAGGGCGAGGAGCTCCCCGAGGATCCGGACCATCCGCGCAACCGTCCGCGGCCCTTCGTGCGTGCCGAGCAGGAGAAGCGGCTGAAGGCCGCCGAACGCGCCTACCAGCAGCTCGGCAAGGTCAATCCGCTGGCCCTGGAGGAGTTCGCGGCGCTGGAGGAACGGCACCAGTTCCTCAGTGAGCAGCTCGAGGACCTGAAGAAGACCCGCGCCGACCTGCTCCAGGTCGTCAAGGAGGTCGACGAACGCGTCGAGCAGGTCTTCACCGAGGCCTTCCGGGACACGGCCCGGGAGTTCGAGGGCGTCTTCGGCAGGCTGTTCCCGGGTGGTGAGGGGCGGCTGATCCTGACCGACCCCGACAACATGCTCACCACGGGCGTGGACGTCGAGGCCCGGCCGCCGGGCAAGAAGGTCAAGCGGCTCTCGCTGCTCTCGGGCGGGGAGCGCTCGCTGACCGCCGTGGCGATGCTCGTTTCGATCTTCAAGGCGCGGCCCAGCCCGTTCTACGTCATGGACGAGGTCGAGGCGGCGCTGGACGACACCAACCTGCAGCGGCTGATCCGGATCATGCAGGAGCTGCAGGAGGCCTCGCAGCTGATCGTCATCACGCACCAGAAGCGGACGATGGAGGTCGCGGACGCGCTGTACGGCGTGTCCATGCAAGGTGACGGAGTGTCGAAGGTCATCAGTCAGCGGTTGCGTTAGTCACAGGCACATTAACTTCAACTCTTGAACACACGTGCTGCCTCTGCATCTACAAAGTCACAGCTGTAGCCCTATTGACTTCGACACTTGAAGGCATAGTCTCTGCAACGTTGCTTTTACCTTCAGGTCCCTTTCAGTGGCATCTCGAAGGCGAACCACCCCGGCAGCGTTGCCGGTAGCCCGAGGAGTACACGTGGCCAGCACATCGCAGGCACCCAATTCAGGAGCCAGGACGGCTCACCCCGAGCATCTCGGGCACGTCATCTTCATCGCGGCGGCGGCCGCGATGGGCGGTTTCCTGTTCGGCTACGACAGTTCCGTGATCAACGGTGCCGTCGAGGCCATCCGGGACCGCTACGACGTCGGTTCCGCGGTGCTGGCCCAGGTCATCGCCATCGCGCTGATCGGCTGTGCCATCGGTGCCGCGACCGCCGGCCGCATCGCCGACCGCATCGGCCGCATCCGCTGCATGCAGATCGCGGCCGTCCTGTTCACCATCAGCGCCATCGGCTCCGCACTGCCCTTCGCGCTGTGGGACCTCGCCATGTGGCGCGTCGTCGGCGGTTTCGCCATCGGCATGGCCTCGGTGATCGGCCCCGCCTACATCGCGGAGGTCTCCCCGCCCGCGTACCGCGGCCGGCTCGGTTCCTTCCAGCAGGCCGCGATCGTCGTCGGCATCGCCGTCTCGCAGCTGGTCAACTGGGGGCTGCTGAACGCCGCCGGCGGTGACCAGCGCGGTGAGCTGATGGGCCTGGAGGCCTGGCAGGTCATGCTCGGCGTCATGGTGATCCCGGCCGTCCTCTACGGCCTGCTGTCCTTCGCCATCCCCGAGTCCCCGCGCTTCCTGGTCTCCGTCGGCAAGCACGAGCGCGCCAAGCAGATCCTCGAAGAGGTCGAGGGCAAGGACGTCGACTTCGACGCCCGCGTCGCCGAGATCGAGCACGCCATGCACCGCGAGGAGAAGTCCTCCTTCAAGGACCTGCTCGGCGGCAGCTTCTTCTTCAAGCCGATCGTCTGGATCGGCATCGGCCTGTCGGTCTTCCAGCAGTTCGTCGGCATCAACGTCGCGTTCTACTACTCGTCGACGCTGTGGCAGTCGGTCGGCGTCGACCCGACGCAGTCGTTCTTCTACTCGTTCACGACGTCGATCATCAACATCGTCGGCACCGTGATCGCGATGATCTTCGTGGACCGCATCGGCCGCAAGCCGCTCGCCCTCATCGGCTCGGTCGGCATGGTGATCGGCCTGGCACTGGAGGCCTGGGCGTTCTCCTTCGACCTGGTCGACGGCAAGCTCCCGGCCACGCAGGGCTGGGTCGCCCTGATCGCCGCCCACCTGTTCGTCCTCTTCTTCGCCCTGTCCTGGGGCGTGGTCGTCTGGGTCTTCCTCGGCGAGATGTTCCCGAACCGGCTCCGCGCCGCCGCGCTGGGAGTGGCCGCCTCCGCGCAGTGGATCGCCAACTGGGCCATCACCGCGAGCTTCCCGTCGCTGGCCGAGTGGAACCTCTCCGGCACCTACGTGATCTACACGATCTTCGCCGGGCTCTCCATCCCCTTCGTCCTGAAGTTCGTGTCGGAGACGAAGGGCAAGGCCCTGGAGGAGATGGGCTGACCGCCCCACTCCCGAGCTCGGGGAGAAGGGGCCAAGTCCCCGCTGCCCCTCTCCTCGTACTGTCCGCCGCCCCCGGTCCGGGTCACCACCCGGACCGGGGGCGGCGGTGTCGTACGTGAACGCCCGGCGGCCGGGCTCACCGGATGACGATCCCGCCGCCGATCTCCAGGGCCTCCCGGGCGGGCTCCTCGATGACGCGCAGACGGTCCTCGGTCCGGCTCCGCTGTTCCGGCACCGACCTCGGTGGTCGGTGCCGGCCACTCCGCCGGAGTCGTGGGCGTCCTCGTCCCGGAACGCAGGGAACCGTCCGGCTCGCGGACGACGAACACATCGACGAGCAGGCTCATGGACGCGGGCAGGCACCCCGTGGCCGAGCGGGCAACGGCTGTCGCCGCGGTCCGGGCGGAGACGTACGACGACGCCCCCGCTCCCGTCGTGTCCGCGAGGGGAGCGGGGGCGTCGTCCGGCGTACGTCAGACGGCGGCGGTCTCGGGCCGGCCGGCCGTCTCCACGGGGGCCGCCGGGACGGTCAGTGCCGGTTTCGGCAGTACCGCGTACAGCAGACCGGAGATGACGACCGTGGCCACCCAGCCCAGCCCGTACTCGCCGACGAAGTTGTTCGTGGCGAGCGGGCCGGTGAACCAGTCGGACGTGGTGAACATCAGACCCGCGGCCAGGCCCACCGCCCAGGCGACGACGGCGGCGGGGGAGAAGCCGCCCCGGTACCAGTAGGCGCTGGTACGGGTGGTGTCCGCCATCGCCTCGCCGTCGTACTCCCGGCCGCGCAGCATGTCCGCGCCGAAGACGCCGACCCAGGCGGAGAAGGCGACCGCGAGCAGTGACAGGAAGGCGATGAAGGAGCCCATGAAACTGGTCGCCACCAGCATCAGCACGCCGCCGAAGATCAGCGAGATCACGGCGTTGACCGAGACCGCCCAGTGCCGCGGGACCCTGATGCCCAGGGTCTGCGCGGTGAAGCCGGCCGAGTACATCGACATGGAGTTGATCAGCAGCATGCCGATCAGCGCGATCAGGAGATACGGCACCGCGATCCAGGTCGGCAGGATCTCGCCGAGGAAGGACACCGGGTCGGCGGCCGAGGCGAGGTCGGGTGTGGAGACGGCCATGACCATGCCCATCAGGACCATGGGCAGTACGACGATGCCGGCGCCGCCGATCGTCACGCCCACGATCCCCTTCGAGGAGGCCGTGCGCGGCAGGTACCGGGTGAAGTCCGGGGCGGACGGGATCCAGCTGACGCCGCCGGCCGCGATCAGGCCGACGCCGGTGATCATCGCGGCCACCGATCCGGCGGAGCGGTCGAAGACCGCGGACCAGTCGGTGTCGACGACCAGGTAGCCGAGGACGAGCACCGAGAAGGCGCCGAAGAGGTATGCCGCGTACTTGTTGCACTTCTGCACGGCGTTGATGCCCAGCCCGGAGATCGCGAACGTCGCCACGACGAAGGCGAGCAGCGTCACCATGCCCAGCACGCCGTTGGCGCGGACGCCGAACACGATGTCCAGCACGGTGAGCAGGGCGTAGGCGCCGGTCACCGCGTTGATCGTCTCCCAGCCCCAGCGGGCGATCCAGATCAGCGAACCCGGGAGCAGATTGCCCCGCTGCCCGAAGACGGCCCGGGACAGCGCCATACCGGGAGCGCCTCCGCGCTTGCCGGCGATGCCGATCAGCCCGACCAGGCCGTACGACACGACCGGTGCGGCGCCCGCGACGACGAGGGCCTGCCAGAAGTTGAGGCGGTACGCCACGACGAGGCTCGCGCCCATCGTGAGCAGCAGCACGCTGATGTTGGCGCCGACCCAGGTCGGGAAAAGTTCGCGGGTCCGGGCGGTGCGCTCGTGGTCGGGCACCTGCTCGATGCCACGGGTTTCCAGGGCACCTTCGGTCTCGGCGGTCTTGCTCATGTGGGGGGTCCGTGCCTCGATCGTGGGAGAGGAGGGGGCGGTCGGGACTCTACGCGCGTTGACGTGGCCTCCTCCATCGTACTTTGCTCCGACTCCTACCTTCCAGGGGCCTTTGTCCTTCGGAGGAAGTCACAAGAGGCGGACTCCGGGGACCCATGGCTGATACTGGACGGGTTATGGAAATCGTCATCCTTGCTGTAGTCATCGCCGTCGTCGTGATCGGCGCGCTCGGCGGGCTGGTCGTCGGCAGTCGCCGTAAGAAGCAGCTGCCTCCGCCGCCCCCCGCCGCGCCCGACATCACCGCACCCCCGGCCGAGCCGCACGTCGGCGACGAGGCCGAGACGCCGCGCGACGAAACGCGCCGGACGATAGAGGAGGTCGACCTCCCGGACGGCGGCACCGCTCCCGCCACCGTCGAGGAGCCGCCCGTCGTCGAAGAGCTCGAAATCCCGCAGGTCGAGATTCCCGAGCCCACCGCCGGCCGTCTGGTCCGGCTCCGTACCCGCCTCTCCCGCTCGCAGAACGCCCTCGGCAAGGGCCTGCTCACCCTGCTCTCCCGGGAGCACCTCGACGACGACACCTGGGAGGAGATCGAGGACACGCTGCTCACCGCCGACGTCGGCGTGCAGCCCACCCAGGAGCTGGTCGAGCGGCTGCGCGAGCGTGTGAAGGTGCTCGGCACCCGCACGCCCGACGAGCTGCGCGGCCTGCTGCGCGAGGAGCTGATCACACTCCTCGGCCCGGACATGGACCGCGAGGTCAAGACCGAGCCCGCCGCCGGCAAGCCCGGCATCGTGATGGTCGTCGGGGTCAACGGCACCGGCAAGACCACCACCACCGGCAAGCTCGCCCGCGTCCTGGTCGCGGACGGCCGCAGCGTCGTCCTCGGCGCCGCCGACACCTTCCGTGCCGCCGCCGCCGACCAGCTCCAGACCTGGGGCGAGCGGGTCGGTGCCCACACCGTGCGCGGGCCGGAGGGCGGCGACCCCGCCTCCGTCGCCTTCGACGCGGTCAAGGAGGGCAAGGAGATCGGCTCCGACGTCGTCCTCATCGACACCGCCGGCCGCCTGCACACCAAGACCGGCCTCATGGACGAGCTCGGCAAGGTCAAGCGGGTCGTGGAGAAGCACGCGCCGCTGGACGAGGTGCTGCTCGTGCTCGACGCCACCACCGGCCAGAACGGCCTGATCCAGGCGCGGGTCTTCGCCGAGGTCGTCGACATCAGCGGCATCGTGCTGACCAAGCTGGACGGCACGGCCAAGGGCGGCATCGTGGTCGCCGTACAGCGTGAGCTGGGCGTGCCGGTCAAGCTGATCGGGCTCGGCGAGGGTGCGGACGACCTGGCGCCGTTCGAGCCCGCGGCGTTCGTGGATGCCCTTATCGGCGAGTGAACCGGCCGCCCGGAATCCGGTGCGCGCACCGGGGGCGGGCGGTCCGCCATCCGTACGCTGCAGCGCCCGCCCGTTCTGACGGGCGGGCGCTGCAGCGTGCGGATGGCGCCGGTGTCAGTGGTGCCGACGATGCGGGAGTGGCCGGTGGTGCCCGGCGCTCGCGGCCGGGAGGCCTACGCCCGCGACCGGTGGGCCACGTACGCGAGCGTTCCCAGCAGCAGCCGTGCCGCCGGCGGCCTGGTCGCCGAGTCGAGGGCCGGCGGACGCAGCCAGCGCACCGGGCCCAGGCCGCCACGGTCGGAGGGCGGGGCGGTGATGTACGTACCGGGGCCGAGGCCGCGCAGGTCCAGGGCGGAAGGGTCGTCCCAGCCCATGCGGTAGAGCAGCCGGGGCAGCTCGGCGGCGGCGCCGGGGGCGACGAAGAAGTGGGCGCGGCCCTGCGGCGTCGCCGTGACCGGGCCGAGCGGGAGGCCCATGCGCTCCAGTCGGGCCAGAGCCCGAAGCCCGGCGGGCTCGGCGACCTCGATGGCGTCGAAGGACCGTCCGACCGGCAGCATCGCCGCGGCGCCGGGGACCTGGGCCCAGGCCTCGCCGGCCTCGTCCAGCGTCGCACCGGCGGGCACCTCCGGCGCGAAGTCCAGCGGATGCGCGCCCGGCGCCGGGCAGTCGCGCCGGCCGCACGAGCAGGCGCCCGCGGCGGCCCGGGCCCCCGGCACCACGGCCCAGCCCCACAGTCCGGTGAACTCGGCCACGACGGTGCGCTCCGCGGCGCGGCCCCGGCGGCGCGCGCCGGAGTGGATGTCGCGCATGCCCCGACTGCCGCCGATGCCGATCGTGAAGCCCATGCCCCCTCCAACGGGTCGACGCAGCGGCGGTTACGCAGCGGACGTGAAACGTGACTCTCTGTTTCCAACTCCCCAGTCCGACGCGGTTCACGCAGCGTACGGAAGCACTCCGGGTGGTGTGCCCGACCGTGCACGCCCTGGTGTGCACCGTTGCGCCGACTTCCGGTTGGCCTGTGTCAAGTGAATCGTGTGCGCGCCACGGGGGGTTCATCCGAAGGGGTGGCGAATGGTGGCGATTCCGCAATCGCCATGGCCAGACCGTGATCACCGGATTACTTTGTGTGCATGGAGCCTTGGGGCACATGCACTTGTGGGTATGCCGGAGGCAACTCGGCTTCCCGTTCGGAGGATGGCATCCGCCGGACGGGCCACCGTGACCACCGGCATTCTGATAGGGCTTGGCGCACTCGGCGACAGATGGTCTCAGGGATGGGGGCGTTCCAGTGAGCGGCAACGGCGGAAGCGGTACGAGCGCGGCAAGCGCGTCGCCTGCTGACAAGCGCCCCAACGAGCTGCTCACCTCCTGGTTCGCCCGCAGCGGATGGTCCAAGGGCGAGCTGGCCCGCCAGGTCAACCGCCGGGCACGCCAGCTGGGCGCCGGCCACATCTCCACGGACACCTCACGCGTGCGCCGCTGGCTCGACGGCGAGAACCCGCGCGAGCCGATCCCGCGGATCCTGTCCGAGCTGTTCTCCGAGCGCTTCGGCGTCGTCGTCTCCGTCGAGGACCTGGGCCTGCGCTCCACCCGCCCGACGCCCTCCGCGACCGGCGTCGACCTGCCCTGGACGGGCCCGCAGACCGTGGCCCTGCTCAGCGAGTTCTCGCGCAGCGACCTGATGCTCGCGCGGCGCGGCTTCCTCGGTAGCTCGCTCGCCCTCTCCGCGGGCCCGTCCCTCATCGAGCCCATGCAGCGCTGGCTCGTCCCCGCGCCCCCGGCCCCCGTGTCCGCCCGCGAGCCCGCGCCCGCCACGCGCGCGCGTGGCCGTCTGTCCAGGCCGGAGCTTGACCTGCTGGAGTCCACCGCGGTGATGTTCCGCCGCTGGGACGCCCAGTGCGGCGGCGGCCTGCGCCGCAAGGCCGTGGTCGGCCAGCTGCACGAGGTGACCGACCTCCTGCAGGAACCCCAGACGGACGCCACCCGGGCCAAGCTGTTCAAGGTCGCCGCCGAACTCGCCGAGCTGGCCGGCTGGATGTCGTACGACGTGGGCCTGCAGCCCACCGCGCAGAAGTACTTCGTCCTCGCGCTGCACGCCGCGAAAGAGGCGGGGGACCGGCCACTCGGCTCGTACATCCTCTCCAGCATGAGCCGCCAGATGATCCACCTCGGCCGGCCCGACGACGCCCTGGAGCTGATCCACCTCGCGCAGTACGGCAGCCGGGACTGCGCCGGCCCCCGCACCCAGTCGATGCTGTACGCGATGGAAGCCCGCGCCTACGCCAACATGGGCCAGCCCGGCCGCTGCAAACGGGCGGTACGCATGGCCGAGGACACCTTCGCCGAGGCCGACGAGTGGGACGAGCCGGACCCCGACTGGATCCGCTTCTTCTCCGAAGCCGAGCTGCACGGGGAGAACAGCCATTCCTTCCGCGATCTCGCCTACGTCGCCGGCCGCAGCCCCGCCTACGCGTCCCTGGCCGAGCCGCTGATGCGCCGCGCGGTGGAGCTGTTCGCCAAGGACGACGAGCACCAGCGCTCGTACGCACTGAACCTGATCGGCATGGCCACCGTGCACCTGCTGCGCCGCGAGCCCGAGGAGAGCACCGTCCTGGCCCTCGAAGCCATGGGAATCGCCAAGAAGGTCCGCTCCGAACGCGTCAACACCCGCATCCGCAAGACCGTCGACACGGCTGTACGCGATTTCGGCGACCTCGGTGAGGTCGTCGACCTCACCGAACGGCTCGCCGTCGAGCTGCCGGAGACCGCCGAAGCGGTCTGAACCCCCACCAGCCCCGGCCGCGGCCGGCCCTCCCGAACTGCCCGACTCGGCTCCCCCATGCCAGGTCACTCGGAGGCCGCCGCGGCCGGTTTGCGTTTTTGTGCCCAAGCCGGCGCCGCTCTCGCGAAGGCGGTTGCTCGCCGTGGGGGTTGCTCACTCGATGACTGCGGCGGCCGTCGGGAAGGCCGCGTCGCGATATCGGCGACCCGGCCCGCGAGCCGGCCGTTCACTCACGCGTAACACGCACGGCGCCTTCGTCACGGCGGCGAAACAACGAGGGGCGTCCACCGAAACCGCGCTGCGCCAATCTCATGGCGCATAACCGGCCCACCCCTCACAGCCCGCTCAGGCTTCGCCCGCACGGGGCCGTACCAACGACGAGGAGACGCCGATGGCTCCAGCCATCACGCTCGCCGCAGAGACGGAGCTCTCTGCCGCCAACACGGGCTTCATGCTCATCTGCTCCGCCCTGGTGATGCTCATGACCCCGGCCCTGGCTTTCTTCTACGGAGGCATGGTCCGCGTCAAGAGCACCCTGAACATGCTGATGATGAGCTTCATCAGCCTCGGCATCGTCACCGTCCTGTGGGTGCTGTACGGCTTCTCCATGGCGTTCGGCACCGACACCGGCAGCATCGTCGGCTGGAACTCCGACTGGGTCGGACTCAGCAACATCGGCCTGACCGAGCTGTGGGACGGCTACACCATCCCCGTCTTCGTCTTCCTGGTCTTCCAGCTGATGTTCGCCGTCCTCACGCCCGCCCTGATCAGCGGCGCCCTCGCGGACCGGGTGAAGTTCACGGCCTGGGCGCTGTTCATCGCCCTGTGGGCCACGATCGTCTACTTCCCGGTCGCCCACTGGGTGTGGGGCGCCGGCGGCTGGGCCTTCGAGCTGGGCGTCATCGACTTCGCCGGCGGTACGGCCGTGCACATCAACGCCGGTGCCGCCGCACTCGGCGTCATCCTGGTCATCGGCAAGCGGGTCGGCTTCAAGAAGGACCCGATGCGCCCGCACAGCCTGCCGCTGGTCATGCTCGGCGCGGGCCTGCTGTGGTTCGGCTGGTTCGGCTTCAACGCCGGCTCGTGGCTGGGCAACGACGACGGCGTCGGCGCGCTGATGTTCGTCAACACCCAGGTCGCCACCGGCGCGGCCGTCCTCGGCTGGCTCGCCTACGAGAAGATCCGCCACGGCGCGTTCACCACGCTGGGCGCCGCCTCCGGTGCCGTCTCCGGCCTGGTCGCCATCACCCCGGCCGGCGGCGCGGTCTCCCCGCTCGGCGCGATCGCCGTCGGCGTCATCGCCGGTGCGCTCTGCGCCATGGCGGTCGGCCTGAAGTACCGGTTCGGCTACGACGACTCCCTCGACGTCGTCGGCGTCCACCTCGTCGGCGGCATCCTCGGCTCCCTGCTCGTCGGCCTCTTCGCCACCGGCAAGGGCCAGTCCGACGTCGAAGGCCTCTTCTACGGCGGTGGCCTGGACCAGTTCTGGAAGCAGTGCGCCGGTGTCTTCGGCGTCCTCGCCTACTCCCTGGTCGTCTCCGCGATCCTCGCCCTCGTCCTGCACAAGACGATCGGCATGCGGGTGCCGGAGGACGACGAGGTGGCCGGCATCGACCAGGCCGAGCACGCCGAGACCGCATACGACTTCAGCGGCGCCGGCGGCGGTGCCGCCCGGACGGCCGCCGCGCCGGCCGCCTCCACGGCCGCGTCGGCCCCGAACAAGAAGGTGGACGCATGAAACTCATCACCGCCGTCGTCAAGCCGCACCGGCTCGACGAGATCAAGGAGGCCCTGCAGGCCTTCGGGGTCCACGGCCTGACCGTCACCGAGGCCAGCGGCTACGGCCGTCAGCGCGGCCACACCGAGGTCTACCGGGGCGCCGAGTACACCGTCGACCTGGTGCCCAAGATCCGCATCGAGGTGCTGGTCGAGGACGACGACGCCGAGCAGCTGATCGACGTCGTGGTCAAGGCGGCACGCACCGGGAAGATCGGCGACGGCAAGGTCTGGTCGGTCCCGGTCGACACGGCGGTACGGGTCCGGACCGGCGAGCGCGGCCCCGACGCACTCTGACACGACGGACGAACAGGAGTCGCCGGGTGACGAGCACGGACGTGACGGAAGAAGCAGAGGACTCGGGACCCAGCGGCTACGCGGCGGCCCGGCTGCGCCTCCTCACCGAGGAGGCGCGGTCCGGGCCGCCGCGCCGTACGGCACTCGCCGAACTGACGGACGACTGGCTGTCGGGTCTCTTCGCCGCGGCGGGCGGCCCGCTCCGGGGCGTCTGTCTCATCGCTGTCGGCGGCTACGGCCGCGGCGAGCTGTCTCCGCGCAGCGACCTGGACCTGCTCCTGCTGCACGACGGCAGCGACGACAAGGCGGTCGCCGCACTCGCCGACCGGCTCTGGTACCCCGTCTGGGACCTCGGCCTCGCCCTCGACCACTCCGTACGCACGCCCGCGCAGGCCCGCAGGACGGCGGGCGAGGACCTGAAAGTCCAGCTCGGCCTCCTGGACGCCCGCCATCTCGCCGGCGACCTGGGGCTGACCGCCTCACTGCGCACCACCGTCCTCGCCGACTGGCGCAACCAGGCGCCCAGACGCCTCCCCGAGCTCCAGGAACTCTGCGCCGAACGCGCCGAACGCCAGGGCGAGCTGCAGTACCTGCTGGAACCCGACCTCAAGGAGGCCCGGGGCGGCCTGCGCGACGCCACCGCCCTGCGTGCCGTCGCCGCCTCCTGGCTGGCCGACGCCCCGCGGGAAGGCCTCGCCGACGCCCGTCGCCGACTCCTCGACGTCCGCGACGCCCTCCACCTGGCGACGGGCCGGGCGACCGACCGGCTGGCGTTGCAGGAGCAGGACCAGGTGGCGGCCGAGCTGGGCCTGCTGGACGCCGACACGCTGCTGCGGCAGGTGTACGAGGCGGCGCGCGTGATCTCGTACGCCGGAGACGTCACCTGGCGCGAAGTGGGGCGCGTCCTGCGCTCGCGCTCCGCGCGGCCGAGGCTGCGCGCCCTGCTGGGCAGCGGCAGGCCGGTTGCCGAGCGCTCCCCGCTCGCCGAGGGCGTCGTCGAGCAGGACGGCGAGGTGGTGCTCGCCCGCACCGCGCGTCCCGAACGTGACCCCGTGCTCCCCCTGCGTGCCGCGGCCGCCGCCGCGCAGGCCGGGCTCCCGCTCTCCCTGCACGCCGTACGGCTCCTGGCCGCCACCGTGCGCCCGCTGCCCACGCCCTGGCCCGCCGAGGCACGGGAACAACTGGTGACCCTGCTGGGCTCGGGCCGGCCCACCGTGGAGGTCTGGGAGGCGCTGGAGGCCGAGGGGCTGATCACCCGGCTCCTGCCCGACTGGGAGAGGGTGCGCTGCCGCCCGCAGCGCAACGCCGTCCACCTGTGGACCGTCGACCGGCACCTGATCGAGACCGCGGTGCGCGCCTCCGGGTTCACCCGCCGCGTCCACCGGCCCGACCTGCTCCTGGTCGCCGCACTGCTGCACGACATCGGCAAGGGCTGGCCCGGGGACCACTCCGTGGCCGGTGAGACCATCGCCCGGGACGTGGCCGCGCGGATCGGCTTCGACCGCGCGGACGTGACCGTCCTCGCCACCCTCGTACGCCACCACCTGCTGCTCGTCGAGACGGCCACCCGGCGCGACCTCGACGACCCGGCCACCGTGCGCGCGGTCGCCGAGGCCGTCCGTACGGAGCAGACCCTGGAGCTGCTGCACGCCCTGACCGAGGCGGACGCCCTGGCCACCGGACCGGCCGCATGGTCGTCCTGGCGCGGCTCCCTCGTCACCGACCTGGTGAAACGGGTCTCGGCGGTGCTCGCGGGAGACCGGCTGGAGGAGCCCGAGGCCGCCGCGCCCACCGCCGAGCAGGAGCGGCTCGCGGTCGAGGCGTTCCGCACGGGCGGGCCGGTGCTGGCACTGCGCGCCCAGACCGAGCCGCCGGCTGATCCGGAGCGGGCCGCGGACGCGGAGCAGGTCGCCGACCCGGAGCCCCTCGGCGTGGAGCTGCTGATCGCCGTACCCGACCAGGCGGGCGTGCTGCCCGCCGTCGCCGGGGTGCTGGCCATGCACCGGCTGACCGTCCGCACCGCCGAGCTGCGCTCCCTCCCGCTGCCGTCCGGCGTCGAGGGCTCGGTCCTGCTGCTGGACTGGCGGGTCGCCGCCGAGTACGGCTCCCTGCCCCAGGCCGCCCGACTGCGCGCCGACCTGGTCAGGGCTCTGGACGGCAGCCTGGACATCGCCGGCCGGCTCGCCGAACGCGACGCCGCCTACCCCCGGCGCCGGGGGGTGGAGCCGCCCCCGCCCCGCGTGACCGTCGCCCCGGCCGCGTCCCGGCTGGCCACGGTGATCGAGGTCCGCGCCCAGGACGCGCCGGGTCTGCTGTTCCGGCTCGGCCGGGCATTGGAAGGGGCGCGGGTACGGGTGCGGAGCGCGCACGTGTCGACCCTGGGTTCGAACGCCGTGGACGCCTTCTACGTCACGGGACCGGACGGCGCGCGGCTGCCGGGGGAGGAGGCGGGGGACGTGGCGCGGGCCCTGGAGGAGGCACTCCGGGCGTGACCGCGTGGTCGTGCCCTGCGTTTCACCGGATGTGCTCCCCGCCGAAGTGGGGATGATCCGGGCAGGTTCTCCGAGGCCGGCATGGACGCAACCTGCTCCCCGCCCACGCGGGGCTCCAGTCCCTGTCCGCTCTCTGCAGCGGGCAGGGACGATTTGCTTGCCGGGCCGGATACCCTGGAGGGCGACCCACACCAACGCCGACGCGAGGACCTACGCCGCCGTGTTCGATACTCTCTCCGACCGCCTGTCAGCCACCTTTAAATCCCTCCGGGGCAAAGGACGGCTGTCCGAGGCGGACATCGACGCCACGGCCCGCGAGATCCGCATCGCGCTCCTCGAGGCCGACGTGGCCCTGCCCGTGGTGCGTGCCTTCATCAAGAAGGTCAAGGAACGCTCGCTGGGTGCCGAGGTCTCCAAGGCACTCAACCCCGCCCAGCAGGTCCTCAAGATCGTCAACGAGGAACTGGTCGGCATCCTCGGCGGCGAGACCCGCCGCCTGCGCTTCGCCAAGCAGCCGCCGACCGTGATCATGCTGGCCGGTCTGCAGGGTGCCGGTAAGACCACCCTCGCGGGCAAGCTGGGCCGCTGGCTCAAGGAGCAGGGCCACTCGCCGCTGCTCGTGGCCTGTGACCTCCAGCGCCCCAACGCCGTCAACCAGCTGAGCGTCGTCGCCGAGCGCGCCGGCGTCGCGGTCTACGCGCCCGAGCCGGGCAACGGCGTCGGCGACCCGGTCAAGGTCGCCAAGGACTCCATCGAGTTCGCCAAGTCCAAGGTCCACGACCTGGTCATCGTCGACACCGCCGGCCGCCTGGGCATCGACCAGGAGCTGATGCGGCAGGCCGCGGACATCCGCGACGCGGTCCGCCCCGATGAGATCCTTTTCGTCGTCGACGCGATGATCGGCCAGGATGCCGTCAACACCGCCGAGGCCTTCCGCGACGGTGTCGGCTTCGACGGCGTGGTGCTCTCCAAGCTCGACGGTGACGCCCGTGGTGGTGCGGCCCTGTCGATCGCCTCGGTGACCGGTAAGCCGATCATGTTCGCGTCGAACGGCGAGAAGCTCACGGACTTCGACGCCTTCCACCCTGACCGGATGGCCTCCCGCATCCTCGACATGGGTGACCTGCTCACCCTGATCGAGCAGGCGGAGAAGACGTTCAGCCAGGAAGAGGCCGAGAAAATGGCCTCCAAGCTGGCGTCCAAGAAGGGCCAGGACTTCACCCTGGACGACTTCCTGGCCCAGATGGAGCAGGTCCGGAAGATGGGCAGCATCAGCAAGCTGCTCGGCATGCTGCCCGGCATGGGCCAGATGAAGGACCAGATCAACAACCTCGACGAGCGCGACGTCGACCGCACGGCCGCCATCATCAAGTCGATGACCCCGGCCGAGCGCCAGGAGCCGACGATCATCAACGGCTCGCGCCGCGCCCGAATCGCCAAGGGCTCCGGCGTCGACGTCAGCGCGGTGAAGAACCTGGTCGAGCGGTTCTTCGAGGCCCGCAAGATGATGTCCCGCATGGCGCAGGGCGGCGGCATGCCCGGTATGCCGGGGATGCCCGGCATGGGCGGCGGCCCGGGCCGGCAGAAGAAGCAGCAGAAGAAGGCCAAGGGCAAGCAGCGCTCCGGCAACCCGATGAAGCGCCAGCAGCAGGAGCGGGAGGAGGCCGCCCGCCGCGCCGCGGCCGCGCAGAACGGCGGCGCCTTCGGGCTGCCCCAGCAGGGCGGCCAGGACTTCGAGCTGCCGGACGAGTTCAAGAAGTTCATGGGCTGACAGCACGCCTGGTTCGCAGGGTCCGTACGGCACTGGGGGCGCCCCTCGTCAAGGGGCGCCCCCAGTGCCGTACACGCACATGCCCGGGCGGCTTTCCTGTCGTAACGTCCGGATATGACCAACCCGTCCCCACCGCGCAAGGCGCCCGAGCCGCCCTGGCGTACCGAGGGCACGCCCGACGAGCCACCCAAGCCGCCACCCGGCGGCAGGAGAATGCGTGGCGGCTGGTGGAACCTGGTCCTGGCCGCGCTGATCGTCTTCCTCATCGCCAACCTCGTGCTCTCCTTCTTCAACGAGGGCGACGAGCCGACCATCTCCTACACGGAGTTCAGCAAGCAGGTCGAGGCGGGCAACGTCCGCAAGATCTACGCCAAGGGCGACGCGATCCAGGGCCAGCTGAGGAAGGCCCGGGACAACCCCGAGGGCGACGGGACCTACACCAAGTTCACGACCGAGCGGCCGACCTTCGCGGACGACCGGCTCTGGAACGACCTGACCGAGCACAACGTCACCGTCACGGCCGAGCCGGTCGTCCAGCAGCGCAGTCTCCTGGTCAACCTGTTGATCTCACTGGCCCCGATGCTGCTCCTGGTGGTGCTGTGGATCTTCATCGCGCGGCGCATGAGGGGCGCTCTGGGCGGCGGGGCGGGCGGCATGCTCGGCCGCAAGGCACCGCCCAAGCCGGTCGAGCTGGAGTCGGGCGAGCCGCGCACCACGTTCGCGGACGTGGCAGGGATCGACGAGGTGGAGGGCGAGCTCAGCGACGTCGTCGACTTCCTGAAGAACCCGGACGCGTACCGCCGCATGGGTGCCAAGATGCCCCGCGGGGTCCTGCTGTCCGGTCCGCCCGGCACCGGAAAGACGCTCCTCGCGCGCGCGGTCGCCGGCGAGGCGGGCGTGCCGTTCTTCTCGGCGTCCGCGTCCGAGTTCATCGAGATGATCGTGGGCGTGGGCGCCTCCCGGGTACGGGAACTGTTCGCCGAGGCCCGGAAGGTGGCGCCGTCGATCATCTTCATCGACGAGATCGACACCATCGGCCGGGCCCGCGGCGGCGGCTCCGGGATGGGCGGCCACGACGAGCGCGAGCAGACGCTGAACCAGATCCTCACCGAGATGGACGGCTTCTCCGGCGCCGAGGGCGTGATCGTCATCGCCGCCACCAACCGCGCCGACATCCTGGATCCGGCGCTGACCCGCCCCGGCCGCTTCGACCGGGTGGTCAGCGTCTCGCCGCCGGACCGGGGAGGCCGGAAGGCGATCCTGGAGATCCACACCCGCGAGATCCCGCTCGCCCCGGATGTCGACCTCGCCCAGGTCGCCCGCACGACCCCGGGCATGACCGGCGCCGAACTCGCCAACCTCGCCAACGAGGCCGCGCTGCTCGCGGTCAAGCGGAAGCAGGACCGGGTGACGCAGGCGAACCTCTCCGAGGCCATGGAGAAGGTCCAGCTGGGGGCCGAACGACCGCTGGTGATGCCCGAGGAGGAACGTCGGCGCACCGCCTACCACGAGAGCGGGCACGCCCTGCTGGGCATGCTGCGACCGGGCGCCGACCCCGTTCGCAAGATCACGATCGTCCCGCGCGGGCGGGCGCTCGGGGTGACGCTGTCCACGCCGGACGCGGACAAGTACGCGTACACGGAGGAGTACCTGCGCGGGCGGATCATCGGTGCGCTGGGCGGCATGGCGGCGGAGCAGGTGGTGTACGACGTGATCACCACCGGTTCGGAGAGCGACCTCGAACAAGTCACCCGGATCGCCCGCGGCATGGTCGGCCGCTGGGGCATGAGCGAGCGGGTCGGCCGGCTCTCCGCCCTCCCCGGCGACGCCCAGCAGGCCTACGGGCTCGCCGCCGCCCCGGAAACCCTCGACGCCATCGACGGGGAGATGCGGCGGGTCGTCGACGAGTGTTACGCGGAGGCCGTCCGCAAGCTGAGCGACCACCGCGGACAGCTCGACGCGCTCGCCGAGGCGCTCCTGGCGAACGAGACGCTGGACGAGGCGGACGCGTACCGGATCGCCGGGATCACCCGGCTGACGAAGGGCGACCCGGAGGCGTGATCGCGCCGCCGTCCCGGCAGCCCCGGTCCCTCGCCGTCAGGACCGCGGGAACTTCCAGACGTAGGGCTCGCCGTCCTCGCCGTCCTCCTCCTCCCAGTGCACCTCCACGCTCGTGGCGTTCGCGGGGATCACGTACGTCTCGCAGAAGACGTGGGTGTCGCCCTGCTTCCAGCCGTCCACGTCGTACGGGTCCTCGCAGCCCGGGGCGTCGTCGGAGGCGCCGATGAGGACGCCGCCGCGCTGCCCGTCGGCGAAGACCGTGGTGCCGTCGTGCACGTCGGAGCCCTCGGTGAGGGCCGGGCCGCTCCGGTGCGTGTACGCGACGTGCGCGACGGCCAGCACCTTCCCCTCGGCGTCCGCCGCGTCCGCCACCGCCTTCGCCGCCTCCGCCTCGGTGCCGACGTCCACCTTCTGCGCCACGACGTCGTAGGTGACCTCGCCGGGATCCTCCGAGACCTTCCCCGTCGCGCTCTCGCCCGTCGCCAGGTCGCCGCCCGAGGCCTCCCGGGAGGGAGGGGCCGATGCCTCGGGGCTCGTCGGGCTCTTGGCGTCGGCGTCGTCTCCGCCCCCGCAGGCGGTGAGGGCCAGAGCGAGGACGGAGACGGACGCGGCGAGGCGCAGCGCGGTCCTGTGGTGCGGCACTACGGGCTCCTGTAGGCAGATGTGTCTGTCCCCCCGGCACGGTGGACCAGATTAGAGGCCCGTGAGCCACCCGAGGACATGGCGGAAGCCTTCACCCGGCTTCTTCACGCCATTCACACCCGCGTCGGGGGCCCGTCCCCGGCGGCTGCGCACATGTGATCGGAACCGGAGGTCAGGGAACCCGGGCGATCAGATACCGGAACACGTTCGGCATCCACACGGTCCCGTCCGGCCGCTGGTGCGGATGCAGGGCCTCCGACAGCTCCTTGTCGACCTGTTCCTGGTCGGTCGCCGCGATCGCCGCGTCGAACAGCCCGGTCGACAGCAGCCCGCGCACCGCGCTGGCGGCGTCGGCGTACCCGAAGGGGCACGCCACCCGTCCCGAGCCGTCCGGCCTGAGTCCGGCCCGCTGGGCGACCTCCTCGAGGTCGTCGCGCAGGGCGGGGCGCCAGCTGCCCCCGCCGCGCAGCGGGTCCGCGAGTTTGGTGGCCACCCGCAGCACCGACGTCGTGGCGCACCGCTCCGGCGGCCCCCACCCGGCCAGCACCACGGCCGCCCCGCGCCCGGCGAGTGGTGTCGCCTGGGTGAGCAGCTCACCCAGCCCCTCCGAGTCGCCCGCGAGGCATCCGATGGGCTCGAAGGCGGTCACCAGGGTGAACGCCGGGGCCGACGGGTCCTGCGTGTCCCGGGGCGTGCCGTCGACGACCCGTGCGGCGCCCGCACGCGCGCGCGTGCTCCGTGCCTCGGCCGTCTCGGCAAGCAGCCGCTGCCGGGCCAGGGCCAGGCGTTCCGGGGAGCGGGAGTCGACCCCCGTCACCGCGGCACCGCGCGAGGCGGCCATCAGCAGGGCCAGCCCGGAACCGCAGCCCAGCCCCAGCATCCTGGTGCCGCTGCCCACGTCCAGTCGCTCGTAGACGGCCTCGTAGAGCGGTACGAGCATCCGCTCCTGAATCTCGGACCAGTCACGCGCGCGTGCACCTGGGTCCACACGAGGCGTCGCCCCCGCGTGAGATGAGTGCTGCCGCACGAGCGTAGGTGTCATAGGAAAGCGCCCCAATCGCCGAGTGTTGCCGCTGTGCCCGATTCCGTGGCCCCCGTGCAGTGCGCTCGCACTTCCCCCGTATGCCAGGAAACTCCGGGCTCGCCGTGGCGTCCAGTGGTAGCGGGGGCCGGTTTGCCCGGGCCCGGCCTCAGTGGCGAGATTTCACTTCCCGGCAACGTGGCCCTGGCCGCGCGGTACCCCCGGTAGCTCCCTCCCGACTCCTTCGTCGGATGGCCTGATCGTGCCGCTCGGTGATGACAGCGGGTGGCGGCGGCACCCACGAGACGGTTCCGGCCAAGGCCGGCGGGCCCGGCGACCGCGCCGCGGGCACGGGAACCGACAGAGGGCGGGGCGGTGCCGCACGCCGGCGGCACACCCGGTAACGTCGCGCACATCGACGCACCCTCGATGCGCCCGATCGGGTGGCGTGCTTCCGGCGCGACAGCGGCCGAATCGCCCCTTGCGCGCTCGCGAGCCCCGCGCTCCCCGGCGCATGGACGGGGCTACGCGCCGGCGCGTACGGCGGACTACGCACCAGCTTGGTATGAGCTGGGAAGCTTCTCCGCAGATCAGCGCACCCGCCCTCGTCGGGACGCATCAGCGGCAACTGACGGGTACGTGCAAATTATTTGGGATGCCCCGGAATAGGAACACAGCGGCACCCCGGCTCGTTGCCATTACGTGAGCACGACACCACCTGTTCTCGCCGCAGAGCTGGCGCAGGCGTGGGCCGACATTCAGCGGCACCACACCGAGCTGCCCGATCTTGCCGCGCCCGAGTCCCTGATCGGAGAGTCGTCGTCCGCCTGCGGGCACGAGCTCTCCTTCGAGCGACTGCTCCATGAGGCAGTCCACGGCATCGCCGCCGCGCGTGGAGTACGCGACACCTCCCGCGCGGGGCGCTACCACAACCGACGATTCCTCGCGATCGCCGAGGAGATGGGCCTCGACCACCCCGAAGAGCCGCATCCCAGCAGCGGCTTCTCGCTGGTCACGCTCACCCCCGAGGCGAAGCGCCGCTACCGTCCGACGATGGAACGCCTGCAGCGTGCGCTGAAGGCCCACACCGCCGCCACCGCGACCGACTCGGTCCGCAGCTTCCGCGGTCCGGCCGCCCGGCACGGCTCCTCCGGGGGAGGGGTGCGCGTGAAGGCGGTCTGCGACTGCGGACGCAACGTACGGGTCGTCCCGTCGGTCCTGGCCCAGGCTCCGATCATGTGCGGCGGCTGCGGCAAGCCGTTCCGGATCCCGGAGGTGGTCGGCGCGGCGGCGAGCTGACGGTCCGGCTGCTCGTGGCAGCCGGATCCGGGCGCAGTGCCCTCGGTCCGACGGGTCTGCCCGCGTGTGGCACAATGGCTAGCTGTACTCGACAGTCGCACAGGACCCCTCTCTCCTCCGGCTGACGCGTCCATCGGGCACTCGGGTACCGCAACCCCACGCGGCTCTCTCGCCGTGCCCCATCACGTCAATCCAGGAGAACCCACTCCAGTGGCAGTCAAGATCAAGCTGAAGCGTCTGGGCAAGATCCGTTCGCCTCACTACCGCATCGTCGTCGCCGACTCCCGTACCCGCCGTGACGGCCGGGCCATCGAGGAGATCGGCAAGTACCACCCGACGTACAACCCGTCGGTGATGGAGGTCGACGCCGAGCGTGTCGCCTACTGGCTCCGCGTCGGCGCCCAGCCGACCGAGCCCGTGCTCGCCATCCTGAAGAAGACCGGCGACTGGCAGAAGTTCAAGGGCGAGCCCGCCCCGGCGCCGCTGCTGCAGCCGGTCGAGAAGTCGGCCCGTCCGTCCTTCGAGGCGATCGGTGGCGACGACGAGGGCAAGGGTGAGGCGATCACCCAGAAGAAGAAGGCCGACAAGAAGGACGAGGCTGCGGCTGCGTCCGAGTCGACCGAGGCCTGAGCATGCTCGAGGAGGCTCTCGAGCACCTCGTGAAGGGCATCGTCGACAGTCCTGACGATGTGCAGGTCGCCTCGCGCAACCTGCGCCGCGGGCGTGTGATCGAGGTCCGGGTCCACCCCGACGACCTCGGCAAGGTGATCGGCCGTAACGGCCGCACCGCACGCGCCCTGCGCACCGTCGTGGGCGCCATCGGCGGCCGCGGTGTCCGCGTAGACCTCGTCGACGTGGACCACGTCCGCTGACGCCAAACGCAGCACCGGCTCGGGCCGGGGAGGGCCACTGGGCCGTCCCCGGCCCGTAGTCGTGTGAGCCGTGACCGTTGCCGTATGCGCCGTGACCCGGCGTCGTAGGAGCCGTGGCCGGGCGTTGCAGGAGCCGTGGCCGGGCGTTGTAAGAGCCGTGACCGGCTCGTCGCAGTTCCGACAGGAGATCAAGCACAGTGCAGCTGGTAGTCGCGCGCATCGGCCGCGCCCATGGAATCAAGGGCGAGGTGACCGTGGAGGTCCGCACCGACGAGCCGGAGCTGCGGCTCGGGCCCGGTGCCGTACTGGCCACCGACCCCGCCTCCGTCGGCCCGCTCACCATCGAGACCGGCCGGGTCCACAGCGGCCGCCTCCTGCTGCGCTTCGCAGGCGTCCACGACCGCACCGGAGCCGAGGCGCTGCGCAACACCCTCCTGATCGCCGACGTCGACCCGGACGAGCGTCCCGAGGACGACGACGAGTACTACGACCACCAGCTGATCGACCTCGACGTGGTGACCGCCGACGGCACCCAGGTCGGCCGGATCACCGAGATCTCCCACCTGCCCACGCAGGACCTGTTCGTGGTGGAGTGCCCCGACGGCAGCGAGGTCTACGTGCCGTTCGTCTCCGAGATCGTCACCGAGATCGACCTGGACGAGCAGCGGGCGGTCATCGACCCGCCGCCCGGCCTGATCGACGACCGCGCGGAGATCGCTTCCGCGCGGGACGCCGCCGGGGAAGAGGCGTAATGCGGCTCGACGTCGTCACGATCTTCCCCGAGTACCTGGAACCGCTGAACGTCTCCCTGGTCGGCAAGGCACGCGCGCGTGGGCAGCTGAACGTCCACGTGCACGACCTGCGCTCCTGGACCTACGACCGGCACAACACCGTCGACGACACCCCGTACGGCGGCGGCCCCGGCATGGTGATGAAGACCGAGCCGTGGGGCGACGCTCTGGACTCCGTCCTGGCCGACGGCTACGAGACGGGCTCCGGCGAGCCCGCCCTGATCGTGCCCACGCCCAGCGGCCGGCCCTTCACCCAGGAACTCGCCGTCCACCTCTCCGAGCGGCCCTGGCTGATCTTCACGCCCGCCCGCTACGAGGGCATCGACCGCCGCGTCGTCGACGAGTACGCGACCCGGATGCCCGTGTACGAGGTGTCCATCGGCGACTACGTCCTGGCCGGCGGCGAGGCGGCCGTGCTCGTCGTCACCGAAGCCGTGGCGCGGCTGCTGCCCGGCGTCCTCGGCAACGCCGAGTCCCACCGGGACGACTCCTTCGCCCCCGGCGCCATGGCCGGCCTGCTGGAGGGCCCCGTCCACACCAAGCCGCCGCAGTGGCGCGGCCGCGGCATCCCCGACGTGCTGCTCAGCGGCCACCACGGGAAGATCGCCCGCTGGCGCCGCGACGAGGCCCTGCGGCGCACCACGGCCAACCGGCCCGACCTCATCGAACGGTGCGACCCCGAGGCCTTCGACAAGAAGGACCGCGAAATGCTCTCCATCCTGGGCTGGGCACCCGACCCGGACGGGGAGCCGTACGGCCGGTTTTGGCGCAGGACGCCGGGCATGGAAGAATAGGGCGCTGTTGTGCGTCCGTCCGGAGCGCGCCCCTGCCGCAGGGGGAGACGACGCCCGTCCCGACCCGCACGGCCCTGATTCCGAAACACCTAGTTTCCGTTGATGACCTGTGGCATCAGCGAAGAAAGCAGACGAAATGTCTCACCTGCTCGACTCCGTCGACGCCGCGTCGCTGCGCAGCGACGTCCCGGCCTTCCGCCCCGGCGACACCGTCAACGTCCACGTCCGCGTCATCGAGGGCAACCGCTCCCGTGTGCAGCAGTTCAAGGGCGTAGTCATCCGTCGCCAGGGTGCCGGCGTGCGCGAGACCTTCACGGTCCGCAAGGTCTCCTTCTCCGTCGGCGTCGAGCGCACCTTCCCGGTGCACACCCCGATCGTGGAGAAGATCGAGCTCGTCACCCGCGGTGACGTCCGCCGCGCGAAGCTGTACTACCTGCGCGAGCTGCGCGGCAAGGCGGCGAAGATCAAGGAGAAGCGCGAGAGCTGAGCGCGCCGGGAGGTCCACGCCGGGGCCGGATAACATCTGGCCCCGATGGACACCGAAGCACAGCCCACGGAGCGCGACCGCTCCTCCCGTCCTTCCGACTCCGAGCACCCCTCGGATCCGGAGGGCCCGGAGGAACGGTCGCGTTCTGCGTTCGCGGGGCGGATCACGGACTGGGTGCCGGGCGGCCGGTTCACCCTGACCCTCCTGACCCTGCTGCTGTTCCTGCTGCTGCTCAGTACCTTCGTGCTGCAGCCGTTCCAGATCCCCAGCGGATCCATGGAGCGCGGATTGAGGATCGGCGACCGGGTCCTCGTGAACAAGTTGGCGTACCGTTTCGATGGCCGGCCGCAGCGGGGCGACATCGTCGTCTTCGACGGCACCGGGCTCTTCGGGCACGGCGACTACATCAAACGCGTTGTCGGTGTGGGCGGGGACCACGTGGTGTGCTGCGACAGGGAGGGGAGGGTCCAGGTGAACGGCCAGTCGGTCGACGAGTCGGCGTTCCTGTACCCCGGCGACCGCCCGTCCACGGTGGGCTTCGACGTCGTCGTCCCCGACGGCACCCTCTTCGTCCTCGGCGACCACCGTGCCGACTCCAGCGACTCCCGCGACCACCTGGGCTCGCCGGGCGGCGGCATGATCCCGGTGGACAAGGTGATAGGCCGCGCCGACTGGATCGTCTGGCCCTTCGGTCACGCCACCCACCTCGACCGTCCCGACGCCTACGCGCGTGTGCCGGATGCGGGGGCGGGCGGGGATCAGCCGGCCCCCGCGGACGTCACGCCGACCGCGGCCGGCGAACCGGCCGTTGATGCGCGCCGGCCCGAGTACGTCAAGGGCGCCGATGGGTAGCCGGGGCAAACCGCGCGGGGCGCCCAGCAGCCCCACGGAGAACCTGCTGCCCACCGGCTCACGGCGCACCGGCGCGCCGGCCGGCGGCCGGTCCCGCGCCGAGCGGCGCAAGCTGCAGCGCAAGGTCAAACGGCGCCGCCGACGCAGCGCGGTGAAGGAGGTCCCCCTTCTCGTCGGTGTCGCCATCCTCATCGCGCTGGTGCTGAAGACCTTCCTCGTCCAGGCGTTCGTGATCCCCTCGGGCTCCATGGAGCAGACCATCCGGATCGGTGACCGGGTCCTGGTGGACAAGCTCACCCCCTGGTTCGGCTCCGAGCCGGAGCGGGGGGACGTCGTCGTCTTCCGTGACCCCGGCGGCTGGCTCCAGGGCGAGCAGACCACCAAGCAGGACGACCCCGTCGTCGTCAAGCAGGTCAAGGAAGGGCTCGCCTTCATCGGCCTGCTCCCGTCCGACGACGAGAAGGACCTCATCAAGCGGGTCGTCGGAGTGGGCGGGGACCGGGTCAAGTGCTGTGACACCCAGGGCCGGGTCACGGTCAACGGCGTTCCCCTGAACGAGGACTACCTGTATCCCGGCGACACCCCGTCCCAGACGCCGTTCGACGTCACGGTCCCCGAGGGAAGGCTGTGGGTGATGGGTGACCACCGGTCCAACTCCGCCGACTCCCGCTTCCACCAGGAGACCGACTTCGGCACGGTCTCCGAGGACGAGGTGGTCGGGCGGGCCGTGGTGATCGCCTGGCCGTTCGGTCACTGGACCACCCTGGACGAACCGGAAACGTATGCGTCCGTGTCCGACTCGGCCTCCGGTTCGACCGCCACTCCCCGGCTGTCGCATAGGGTTGCCCCCTACGATCCGAACACATTGATTCAACTCCCGACCCCTGCGGAACTCCCGCTCGTTATGGGAGTGGTGGGCCTGCTCCGGGTACGGGGCGGGCGGCGTCAGAAAGTAAGGAGTTGGCGTGGGGGATGTGGCGGTTGGCGCACGGTCCGGACACGACGGCGAGGAGAACCGCGGACGCCCCGTGGAGAATGCCGGCCCGGCCACGGACGGCGCCCCGGCCTCCGGGCACGACTCCGGGACCGAGGCGACCGAGGACGGCAGGGTGACGGACGAACAGCGCGGGACCCAGGACGAGGGAGTGGGCGGGACGCCCCCGGCGACGCCCCCCGCGGCCAAGAAACCACGTTCCTTCTGGAAGGAACTGCCGATCCTGATCGGCATCGCGCTGGTGCTCGCGCTGCTGATCAAGACGTTCCTGGTCCAGGCGTTCTCGATCCCGTCCGCCTCGATGCAGAACACGCTCACGATCAATGACCGTGTCCTGGTCGACAAGCTCACCCCCTGGTTCGGCTCGGAGCCCGAGCGGGGCGAGGTCGTCGTCTTCCACGACCCGGACGACTGGCTGGCGGGCGAGCCGACGCCCGACCCGAACGCGCTGCAGACGGTCCTCAGCTGGATCGGCCTGATGCCGTCCGCGGACGAGAAGGACCTGATCAAGCGAGTCATCGGGGTCGGCGGCGACACCGTCGAGTGCAAGGGGACAGGCCCGCTCAAGGTCAACGGCAAGGCGCTGAACGAGGAAGAGTACATCTACCCCAACAACACGCCGTGCAGCGTCGACGACCAGGGCGGTCAGTTCAAGGTCGAGGTCCCCGAGGGCTCCATCTGGGTCATGGGCGACCACCGGCAGAACTCCCGCGACTCCCGTTACAACCAGTCGGACGAGCACGGTGGCATGGTCCCGGTGAAGGAGGTCGTCGGCCGCGCCATCGTGATCGCCTGGCCGATGAACCGCTGGGACACCCTGCCGGTCCCCGGCACCTTCGACCAGGAGGGTCTGCAGGCCCAGTCGCCGGCCGCCGCCGCGCTGTCGGTCGCGCCCCAGGGGCTGGCCCTCGCCGGAGTCGTCCCCGTCGTCTGGTGGCGCCGTAGGCGCATCGCGTCCGCCGAGTCCCGCTGAGCGCTGCGGGGACCCACGCCCGCTGCTTCGAGGCAGCCCCGCCGCCGTGCGGCTGCCCGCCGCCGGGGCCAGCCCCTTCCAGCCCCTCCCGGGCTCCCGGGAGGGGCTGACCCATTCGGGTACCGCCGGGTAAGGTGCGGATCCATGGGTGGCGAGAGCACGACACGTACGGCCCCGCGTGGCGGCGGCGCGAACAAGCGCCCGGTGGGCAGCCGGACGGGACAGCGGCTGTCCAACCTTGCCGTGGCGCTGGGTCTGGTGCTGTTCCTCGGAGGCTTCGCCTGGGGAGCGGTGGTCTACCGGCCCTACACCGTGCCGACCAGTTCGATGACGCCGTCGATCGACGCGGGTGACCGGGTGCTGGCGCAGCGCATCGACGGCAGCGACGTCCGCCGTGGCGACGTCGTCGTCTTCAAGGACACGACCTGGGCCAACGCCCCGATGGTCAAGCGCGTGGTCGCGGTCGGCGGGGACACCGTCTCCTGCTGCCAGGAGGGCAGGCTGAAGGTCAACGGCAAGGTCATCGACGAGCCGTACCTGCCCGCCGGCACGCCGGCCGAGAGCAGCGGCTTCCCGACGGTGACCGTCCCCGAGGGCCGCCTGTTCCTCCTCGGCGACGAGCGCGACACCTCCGTGGACTCGACCGCCCACCTCACCGACGCCGCCGGCGGCACCGTCTCGCGCGGTGCCGTGGACGCCCGCGTGGACGCCGTGGCCTGGCCCGTGAACGGCATGCTGGAGCGGCCGACCGGCTTCGAGACGCTGGGGGACCTCTCCTCACCGGGCCCGCTGCGGACGGTCGTCGCGCTGGTGATCGCCGGGGCAGTGCTGATCCTCGGCGGCGCGGCCCACGGCCCCATCGCCAAGCGGGCCGCGGCCTCCCGCACCCGATCCGGAACGGGGACCGCCGGTGCCCGCTGAGACGACGCGGCCGGGGCAGGACTCCTACGAGGGCGGGCTGCGCAGGGTCGCCCGGGTGGTACTGCTCGACCCCGACGACCGCATCCTGCTCCTGCACGGCCACGAACCGGACGACCCGGCCGACGACTGGTGGTTCACCCCGGGCGGCGGTGTGGAGGGCGACGAGACCCGTGAGGAGGCCGCGCGGCGGGAACTCGCGGAGGAGACCGGCATCACCGACATCGAGCTCGGCCCGGTGCTGTGGCGGCGCAGGTGCTCCTTCCCCTTCGCAGGCCGCCGCTGGGACCAGGACGAGTGGTACTACCTGGCCCGCACGACCCAGACCGCGACCAGGGCCGTGGGCCTGACCGAGCTGGAGCGGCGCAGCGTCGCCGGAGCACGCTGGTGGACCTGTCGGGAACTGACCCGGGCACATGAGACGGTGTATCCGACCAGACTCGCCGAGCTGCTGCGCACGCTGCTCGACGAGGGCCCCCCGGCCGGGCCGGTGACCCTGGACACCGAAATCGTCTAGGGGCGCACGGGACTGGCGCACAATGGTGGGACCGCACGGCTGAAGGGGAACATGCCATGAGCGCCGAGGACCTCGAGAAGTACGAGACCGAGATGGAGCTCAAGCTCTACCGGGAGTACCGCGATGTCGTCGGTCTGTTCAAGTACGTGATCGAGACCGAGCGGCGCTTCTACCTCACCAACGACTACGAGATGCAGGTGCACTCAGTCCAGGGTGAGGTGTTTTTCGAGGTCTCCATGGCCGATGCCTGGGTGTGGGACATGTACCGGCCGGCCCGGTTCGTGAAGCAGGTGCGCGTGCTGACGTTCAAGGACGTGAACATCGAGGAGCTCAACAAGAGCGACCTGGAGCTTCCCGGTGGCTGACCCCTGCTCCGTGACCGGTAGGCGGCACCCGTGCGGGTGACGAGGTTGTCCACAGCCGCCTGACCGTCCACCAAGATCCAAAAGCTCGCTGAGCTGCCCTCATCGTTGGCGCCGGAGGTGGTGCCGACATGAACGCACGTGGTGCGATGGGCAGGTACGGCGAGACACTCGCAGCCCGCCGGCTGGCCGACGCCGGGATGGCGGTCCTGGAGCGCAACTGGCGCGGCGGCAGGACCGGCGAGATCGACATCGTCGCCCGGGACGGGGACGTCCTGGTCGTCTGCGAGGTCAAGACCCGCAGGGGCGGCTCCTTCGAGCATCCGATGGCCGCGGTGACCCCGGAGAAGGCGGAGCGGCTGCGGCGGCTCGCCGAGCGCTGGATCCAGACCCACGGAGGGGCCCCGCCCGGCGGCGTCCGCATCGACCTGGTCGGTGTACTCCTGCCGCGGCGTGGTGCCCCCGTGGTCGAGCACGCGCGGGGGGTGGCGTGATGGGATTCGCGCGTACGTGCTCCGTGGCGCTCGTCGGCGTCGAGGGCGTGGTCGTCGAGGTACAGGCCGACCTCGAACCGGGCGTGGCGGCGTTCACTCTGGTGGGGCTGCCGGACAAGAGCCTGACCGAGAGCCGGGACCGGGTGCGGGCCGCGGTGGTCAACTCGGGTGCCGAGTGGCCGCAGAAGAAGCTCACGGTGGGACTCAGTCCGGCGTCGGTGCCGAAGAGCGGCAGTGGATTCGATCTGGCGATCGCCGCAGCCGTCCTCGGCGCCGCCGAGCGCATCGATCCCCGCGTGCTCGCCGACATCGTGATGATCGGGGAGCTGGGCCTGGACGGACGGGTCCGGCCGGTGCGCGGCATCCTGCCGGCGGTACTGGCCGCGGCGGAGGCAGGTTACGAGCAGGTGGTCGTCCCCGAGTGCGCCGCTGTCGAGGCGTCCCTGGTGCCCGGCGTGTCGGTGCTCGGCGTACGCAGCCTGCGCCAGCTGATCGCCCTCCTCGCGGACGAGCCCGTGCCGGAGGAGGAACAGGACCAGCAGGGCAGGCCCGACCCGCTCCTCGCCGGTCTGCGGATGCCCGGCACGGGAGCCGCCACCGGAATGCACGGCACGGGAGCGGGGCAGCACGACCACGGGCACGACCTCGCCGACGTCGTGGGCCAGGACTCGGCGCGCACGGCGGTGGAGGTCGCCGCGGCCGGTGGCCACCACCTGTTCCTGGAGGGGCCGCCCGGCGCCGGCAAGACCATGCTCGCCGAACGGCTGCCCGCCATCCTGCCCCGGTTGTGCCGGGAGGAATCGCTCGAGGTCACCGCGGTGCACTCGGTGGCGGGCCTGCTGCCGCCGGGCAAGCCCCTGATCGACGTGGCCCCCTACTGCGCGCCGCACCACTCCGCCACGATGCAGGCCCTCGTCGGAGGTGGTCCCGGCATCGGACGGCCGGGAGCGGTGTCGCTGGCACACCGAGGAGTGCTTTTTCTGGATGAAACGCCAGAATTCAGCAGCCATGCGCTGGACGCTCTGCGCCAGCCGCTGGAGTCCGGGCATGTCGTCATCGCGCGCAGCGCGGGCGTGGTGCGGTTCCCGGCACGGTTCCTGATGGTGCTGGCCGCCAATCCCTGCCCGTGCGGGCGGTTCTCCCGGAAGGAGGACCTCTGCGAATGTCCGCCCTCGGCGATCCGCCGCTACCAGGCCAGGCTGTCCGGCCCCCTGCTCGACCGGGTCGACCTCAGGGTCGAGGTGGACCGGGTCACGCGCAGCCAGCTGGCGGGGGACGGCACCCGGGGTGACGCCACCGCGACGGTCGCCGACCGGGTGCGGGCGGCCCGGGACCGGGCGGCCGCGCGTCTGGCGGGCACGCCGTGGCGTTCCAACAGCGAGGTGCCCGGACGGGAGCTGCGCAGCCGCTGGTACGCGGCGCCCGGCGCACTGGAGGACGCGGAACGCAGCCTGGAACGGGGTGTGCTCACCGCCCGCGGCCTCGACCGGGTCCTCCGCGTCGCCTGGACCGTCGCGGATCTCGTCGGCCATGACCGGCCCGACGCGAAGGACGTCGCTCTGGCACTGCAACTGCGCACGAGGGTGCCTCGGGGGGTCCCCATGACCCTTGGAGCGCTGACGTGAGCGGGGAGGGCGCCATGACGGGGAAGGGTGCCGTGACCGGCGACGGTGCTGTTGCCGAGGGCGGCGATCCGGCTGCGGCCGATGCGGTGCTCCGGGGTGACGCCGTGCCCAGTGGCGGCATCGAGACCACGGGCGACGCCTCGGCCCGGTGCGGCGGACCGGCCCGGTGCGACGGACCGGTCAGGGACGACGACGCGGTCAGGGACGACGACGCGGCGTGGGGCGGTCAGGCCGGAGATGAGCTGCTCGGCCGGGTTTTCCTGACCCGCGTCATCGAGCCCGGAGACGAGACCGGTGGTCGGTGGGTCCGGGAGCGCGGCGTCGCGGAGGTGGTGCGGAGGCTGCGCGAGGGCGGGCGTGCCCTGCCGGGGGCGAGCGAGAAACGGTGGGCCGGGCTGCGTGCCCGAGCGGACCGGGCCGAGCCGCGCCGGGACCTCGCCACCGCCCGGGCGGCCGGGGTGCGGTTCGTCGCCCCCGGGACGGCCGAGTGGCCGCGCCAGCTCGACGACCTCGGCGACGCCCGCCCCCTCGGGCTGTGGGTGCGCGGCGGGCCCAGTCTGCGCATGTGGGCGCTCAGGTCGGTGGCCGTCGTCGGCGCCCGCGCCTGCACCGAGTACGGCGCCCACATGGCGGCCACCCTCGCCGCCGGGCTCGCCGAACGCGGGTGGGTCGTGGTGTCCGGCGGCGCCTACGGGGTCGACGGCGCCGCCCACCGGGGCGCTCTCGGCGCGGGCGGCGCCACCGCCGCCGTCCTCGCCTGCGGCGTCGACCGCCCTTACCCGCCCGGGCACACCGGGCTGATCACGAGGATCGCGGAACAGGGACTGGTCATCGGGGAGCTGCCACCGGGCGACCATCCGACGCCGAGCAGGTTCATCCTCCGCAATCGCGTGATCGCCGCGCTCACCCGGGGCACCGTGGTCGTCGAGGCCGCCTTTCGCAGCGGCTCGCTGGTCACGGCACGGGCGGCCCAGCGCCTGGGCCGGCACACGATGGGAGTGCCTGGACCGGCCACCAGCGCCCTGTCGGCGGGGGTGCATGAGCTGCTGCGAGGCGACGCGGTGCTCGTCAGCGACGCCGCCGAGGTCGTCGAACTGGTCGGTGACATGGGCGAGCTGCCCCCGGACCGGCGTGGGCCGGTGCTCCCCACCGACCTGCTGGAACCTCGCACCCGCCAGGTGCTGGCCGGGCTCCCCGCGCGCGGGGCGGCGGCCGCGGACGAGGTGGCGCGCCGGGCCCAGACCACGCAGGACGACGCGATCGCGCGACTGTACGAGCTTCGAGCGCTTGGTTACGTCGAACGACACGGCGACGGCTGGAAGTTGACACGCCAGATGATGATCTCGGTCCGCGACGGCGGAGACCCGTACTGACCCAGCGTGTTCGGCCGTCCGGGGGAACCCCGACGCCCTTGTGAACAGTGGCAGTTGAGGTATTCGAGTGATCATGCAGAGCGATCATGGTCCCCCCTGCGGGGCGCTCAGCGGAACGTATCTGCGTGCGCTCCCGCCCCGCTCTTCGCCCACCGCGACAGTCCAGTCACGCTACGCTCACGAGGACCCCTCACGTAGACAGCAGACCGGCGGGCCTCACCCAGGCACACCACATCACGGCAGAACGGCACAAGGCGACGAATGCCCCAGCACACCTCCGGGTCCGACCGGGCGGCTATCCCCCCAGCCGCCCGCGACGGTGGCAGCGTGCGACCGCCCGCCCCCTCGACGCTCGACGAGCTGTGGCGGTCGTACAAGGCGACGGGCGACGAGCGGCTGCGGGAACAGCTGATCCTGCACTACTCGCCCCTGGTGAAGTACGTGGCGGGCCGGGTGAGCGTGGGACTGCCACCCAATGTCGAGCAGGCGGACTTCGTCTCCTCGGGTGTGTTCGGACTGATCGACGCGATCGAGAAGTTCGACGTCGACCGGGAGATCAAGTTCGAGACGTACGCGATCACCCGGATCCGGGGCGCGATGATCGACGAGCTGCGGGCGCTGGACTGGATCCCGCGGTCGGTCCGGCAGAAGGCGCGGAACGTGGAGCGCGCGTACGCGACGCTGGAGGCACGGCTGCGCCGCACCCCGTCGGAGAGCGAGGTGGCCGCAGAGCTGGGGATCGCGGTGGAGGACCTCCACGCGGTGTTCAGCCAGTTGTCGCTGGCCAACGTGGTGGCTCTGGAGGAGTTGCTGCACGCCGGGGGCGAGGGCGGGGACCGGCTGAGCCTCATGGACACGCTGGAGGACACCGCCGCCGACAATCCGGTGGAGGTCGCCGAGGACCGCGAGCTGCGGCGGTTCCTTGCGCGCGCGATCAACACGCTGCCCGAGCGGGAGAAGACCGTCGTCACGCTGTACTACTACGAGGGACTCACACTCGCCGAGATCGGGAACGTGCTGGGCGTGACGGAGAGCCGGGTCAGCCAGATTCACACCAAGTCGGTGTTGCAACTCCGGGCGAAGCTGGCGGGTTTTGGTCGCTGACCTGGCCTTACGGCACGCGGCACGCTCCGCCTGTGACACCGCCCGCGCTCGTGCGGCCGGGTGGCCGACTCCCGTACGGCGGGGCGCGTCCGTAAAGTGGTGACGTGCCAAGGATTCGAGCGGCCTCCGTGGCCGAGCACCGGTCGATGCAGCGTGCCTCCCTGCTGGACGCGGCACGCTCCCTGCTGTCCGACGGCGGAACGGAGGCGCTGACCTTCCCCGCCCTCGCCGAACGCACGGGTCTCGCCCGGTCGTCCGTCTACGAGTACTTCCGGTCGCGGGCGGCGGTCGTCGAGGAGCTGTGTGCCGTCGACTTCCCGGTCTGGGCCGCGGAGGTCGAGGCGGCGATGGAGCGCGAGGCGACCCCCGAGGCCAAGGTCGAGGCGTATGTGCGCAAGCAGCTCGACCTCGTCGGGGACCGGCGGCACCGGGCCGTCGTGGCCATCTCCGCGAGCGAGCTCGACGCCGGCGCGCGGGAGAAGATCCGGGCGGCGCACGGCGGGTTGATCGCGATGATCGTCGAAGCACTGGGGGAGATGGGGCACGAGCAGCCGCGACTGGCGGCGATGCTGCTCCAGGGGGTCGTGGACGCGGCCGTGCGGCGGATCGAACTGGGGGCGGCGGAGGAGCCGCCGGCGATCACGGAGGCGGCCGTCTCCATGGCGTTGCGGGGCGTGCGGGGCTGACCGCCCCGGCGCGCGGCTTGCCGGCTGACGTGAAGCCGACCGGCTGGGGAGCCGACCGGCCGGAGTGATCGAGCACCCTCGTGTTCCCGGGGCCCGCCTCTGACCCCGGCGCCCTGGGCCCCAGGTGCCCTGAACCTCAGGGCGTGCACGGCACGGCGCTACGGGGTGCCGCCCCCGGACAGGGCCCCGGCGCCCACCCCCGGCTGCGCGGGCAGGGGAACTCCCAGAACCGGCAGCAGTCTCGACGGCCCCCGCGCGAGCAGCCACGGAGGGAGCACCGACAGCGGGTTCAGATAGACGTCGCCCCGCAGCAGGCCCCAGTGCAGACAGGCCGCGCAGTGGGAGCCCGTCGGCTCCACCGTGCCGAGCACCTCGCCCGCCGCGACCTCGTCCCCCTTCCTCACCGTCGCCTCGACCGGCTCGTACGTCGTCCGCAGGGGCGGGGTGCCCGTCCCCGTCAGTTCCAGCGAGACGACGCCCCTTCCCGCCACCCGCCCCGCGAACGACACCCTCCCCGCCGTCACCGCCCGGACCGGGGCCGCGCCCACCGCGGCGAGGTCCACGCCGCGGTGGCCCGGACCGTACGGGGTCACCGGGGGTTCCCAGCCCCGTAGAACCGCCGGCCGGGTGCCGACCGGCCAGTGGCGGGCCACCGTCGGCACCGTCGGGTCCGGGCCCGCCCCGGCGTCCGCCGCGGCCACCGTCGCCCACGCCGATGCCGCCACCGGCGCCACCTCCGGCGCCGGTCGCGGTGGCCCCGGGACCATGACGGTCAGAAGCAGCGCCACCCACGTACACGCACTCGCACATCGCCTCGCTCGCATGCGAGAACCGTCCCGTACCAGGGGCGATCGCCGTCCGGCCCTGTGGACCGTTCCCCGCTTGTGGACAGCCGCGTCACCCGGTACGCCGCGGGTCCCGTACACTTCTGATGGCGATCCGGGTCACCGGGTCGACTTCGCACGCCCCGACACGAGGCCCGTCAAGGCTCGTGTCAGCGCCCCTCGGTCCCTTGCGGCAGGCGCACAGCGGGCGTCAGGCGCGGGAGCCGTCCGGCTTCCGCGGCACAACCGAGAAACTCGAGGAGATACGGCCATGGCCGTCGTCACGATGCGGGAGCTGCTGGAAAGCGGCGTCCACTTCGGTCACCAGACCCGTCGTTGGAACCCGAAGATGAAGCGCTTCATCTTCACGGAGCGCAACGGCATCTACATCATCGACCTGCTCCAGTCGCTGTCGTACATCGACCGCGCCTACGAGTTCGTCAAGGAGACCGTCGCCCACGGCGGCACGGTCATGTTCGTCGGCACGAAGAAGCAGGCGCAGGAGGCCATCGCCGAGCAGGCCACCCGCGTCGGCATGCCCTACGTCAACCAGCGCTGGCTGGGCGGCATGCTCACCAACTTCTCGACCGTCTACAAGCGTCTGCAGCGCCTCAAGGAGCTCGAGCAGATCGACTTCGAGGACGTGGCCGCCTCCGGCCTCACCAAGAAGGAGCTGCTGGTCCTCTCCCGCGAGAAGGCCAAGCTGGAGAAGACCCTCGGCGGTATCCGCGAGATGTCCAAGGTGCCCAGCGCCGTCTGGATCGTGGACACCAAGAAGGAGCACATCGCGGTCGGCGAGGCCCGGAAGCTCAACATCCCGGTCGTCGCCATCCTCGACACCAACTGCGACCCCGACGAGGTCGACTACAAGATCCCGGGCAACGACGACGCGATCCGCTCCGTCACCCTGCTCACCCGCGTGATCGCCGACGCCGTCGCCGAGGGCCTCATCGCCCGCTCCGGCGCCGCTGCCGGCGACAAGGGCGACAAGGCCGCCGGCGAGCCGCTCGCCGCGTGGGAGCGCGACCTGCTCGAGGGCGAGAAGGCCGAGAAGACGGCCGACGCCGAGACCGCCGAGAAGCCCGCCGAGGCTCCGGCCGCCGAGGCCGCCCCCGCCGAGGAGGCCCCCGCCGCCGAGGCCGCGGCCACCGAGGCTCCGGCCGAGGAGGCGCCCGCCGCCGAGGCTCCGGCCGCCGAGGGCGAGCAGGCCTGACCGTCCCGTCGGAGTGGACGGCGGGAGCGGTGACATCGAAACCGCTCCCGCCGTCCACCCGTAGGTCGGTGGAAGGTCATGGACCCGCAGCTCCATGCAGGTCCGTGATCCCGTAGATCTTCGATCTTCCAGACTTCCAGAAAGATTCACAGACTCATGGCGAACTACACCGCCGCCGACGTCAAGAAGCTTCGTGAGCTCACCGGCGCCGGCATGATGGACTGCAAGAAGGCGCTGGACGAGGCCGAGGGCAACGTCGAGAAGGCCGTCGAGGCGCTCCGCATCAAGGGTCAGAAGGGCGTCGCCAAGCGCGAGGGCCGCTCTGCCGAGAACGGCGCCGTCGTCTCGATCATCGCCGACGACAACACCTCGGGTGTCCTCGTCGAGCTGAAGTGCGAGACGGACTTCGTCGCCAAGGGCGAGAAGTTCCAGAACGTCGCCAAGGCCATCGCCGAGCACGTCGCGAAGGCCGCCCCGGCCGACCTCGAGGCGCTGCTCGCCTCCGAGATCGAGCCCGGCAAGACCGTGCAGGCCTTCGTGGACGAGGCCAACGCCAACCTCGGCGAAAAGATCGTCCTGGACCGCTTCGCGCAGTTCTCCGGCGGCTTCGTGACCGCGTACATGCACCGCACGATGCCCGACCTGCCTCCGCAGATCGGTGTCCTCGTCGAGCTGGACAAGCCGAACGCCGAGCTGGCCAAGGGCGTCGCCCAGCACATCGCCGCCTTCGCGCCGAAGTACCTCTCCAAGGAGGACGTCCCGGCCGAGGTCGTCGAGTCCGAGCGTCGCGTCGCCGAGGAGACCACCCGCGCCGAGGGCAAGCCCGAGGCCGCCCTGCCGAAGATCGTCGAGGGTCGCCTCAACGGCTTCTTCAAGGACGCCACGCTGCTGGGCCAGCCCTACGCGCTCGACAACAAGAAGTCCGTCCAGAAGGTGCTGGACGAGGCCGGTGTCACCCTGAAGCGCTTCTCGCGCATCAAGGTCGGCATCTGAGTCCGTACCGCGACGGACGTGCGACCCCGGTAGGGTCGACAGCAGTCGCCGGCGCCGTTCGCGTACGCCGTTGCGTACGCGCGTGTGGCGGCGGGCGACAGCAGATCTGACGAGGAGGCCATTGCCGCGTATGGGATGCGAAACACGCCCCCACCGGCAATGGCCTTCTTCGTGTGTGTGACCCACGTAAAAGAGGCGAGATCTCCATGACCACCAAGGCCGAGAAGAGCGACGACGGCAAAGTACGCGGCCGCTTCATGCTGAAGCTGTCCGGAGAGGCGTTCTCCGGCGGTGGGGGCCTGGGCGTCGACCCCGACGTGGTGCACGCCATCGCCCGAGAGATCGCGGCCGTCGTCCGGGACGGCGCGCAGGTCGCCATCGTCATCGGCGGCGGCAACTTCTTCCGTGGCGCCGAGCTGCAGGTACGCGGCATGGACCGCGCCCGCTCCGACTACATGGGCATGCTCGGCACCGTGATGAACTGCCTGGCCCTCCAGGACTTCCTGGAGAAGGAGGGCGTCGACTGCCGCGTGCAGACCGCCATCACCATGGGCCAGGTCGCCGAGCCGTACATCCCGCTGCGTGCCGTGCGCCACCTGGAGAAGGGCCGCGTCGTCATCTTCGGCGCCGGTATGGGCATGCCCTACTTCTCCACCGACACCACCGCCGCCCAGCGCGCCCTCGAGATCGACGCCGAAGCCCTGCTCATGGGCAAGAACGGCGTGGACGGGGTCTACGACTCCGACCCGAAGACCAACCCGGACGCCGTGAAGTTCGACGCGCTCGGCTACGGCGAGGTCATCACCCGGGACCTGAAGGTCGCCGACGCGACGGCCGTCACGCTCTGCCGCGACAACAGCCTCCCGATCGTGGTCTTCGAGCTCCTGAAGGAGGGCAATATCGCCCGCGCCGTCAAGGGTGAGAAGATCGGCACGCTTGTGGGTGACCAAGGCAGCCGGGACTGACCGGAGAACCACCCCCTGTCCGCGGACGCCACCTGTCCGGGGGACGGACGGGACGGGGCCGGGCCGGGGGATGGACAATGTCCCGCCGGTCGGGAACCGTGCAGGAAGAACGCGACGCAGCCGGCCGCAGCCCCGACAGGGAACCGCCGCCGGGCCTACTCAAGACACGCAGGAGCAAGTGGTGATCGAAGAGACCCTCCTCGAGGCCGAGGAGAAGATGGAGAAGGCCGTCGTGGTCGCCAAGGAGGACTTCGCCGCGATCCGCACCGGCCGTGCGCACCCGGCGATGTTCAACAAGATCGTGGCCGACTACTACGGCGCGCTGACGCCGATCAACCAGCTGGCCTCGTTCTCCGTGCCCGAGCCGCGCATGGCCGTGGTGACCCCCTTCGACAAGAGCGCCCTGCGCAACATCGAACAGGCGATCCGCGACTCCGACCTGGGCGTCAACCCCAGCAACGACGGCAACATCATCCGGGTGGTGTTCCCCGAGCTGACCGAGGAGCGCCGCCGCGACTACATCAAGGTCGCCAAGAGCAAGGGCGAGGACGCCAAGGTCTCGATCCGCTCCGTGCGCCGCAAGGCCAAGGACGCCATCGACAAGATGGTCAAGGACGGCGAGGTCGGCGAGGACGAGGGCCGTCGTGCGGAGAAGGAGCTGGACGACACCACCACCAAGTACGTCGCCCAGGTGGACGAGCTCCTGAAGCACAAGGAAGCCGAGCTGCTCGAGGTCTGATGAACGACTCTTCCTGGGGAGCGCCGCCACAAGCCGGGTACTGGGGGCCGTCCGACCAGGGACCTGCCCAGGGCGCTGCCCCGGCGGGTCCCGCGTACGATGCGCACTACGCGCAGCAGACTCGCCCCATGCCCGTCGTGCCCGACGTACCCGAACACGGCGGAGACCAGGATGACGGAAAAGGGGCCGCTCGGCTGAGCGGCCCCTTGTTCCGAGACGAGCCGTTCCGCGACGATCCGTATCGCGGCGAGAACCCGTCGGCGCAGCCGTATGCGGAGGTGCCGCAGAATCCGGAGCCCATGCCCGACGCCCCCCAGCCGGCGCGGCCCCAACCGCAGCCGCAGAAGAAGAGCGCGGGCCGCGACCTGGGCGCCGCGATAGGGGTCGGCCTCGGGCTCGGGGCGGTGATCGTCGCCTCGCTGTTCGTCGTCAAGGCCGTCTTCGTCGGTGTGGTCGCGGTCGCCGTCGTGGTGGGTCTGTGGGAGCTGACCAAGCGGCTCCAGGAGCGCAAGGGCATCAGGGCACCCCTCGTGCCGCTCGCGATCGGCGGCGCGGCGATGGTGGTCGCCGGGTATGTGCGGGGCGCGGAGGGTGCGTGGGTCGCCATGGCGCTCACGGCCCTGGCGATCCTCGTGTGGCGGATGACCGAGCCGCCGGAGGGCTACCTCAAGGACGTCACGGCGGGCCTCTTCGCGGCGTTCTACGTGCCCTTCCTGGCCACGTTCGTCGCGATGATGCTCATGGCGGACGACGGTGCGCGGCGCGTCCTGGTCTTCCTGGTGCTGACGGTCGTCAGCGACACCGGCGCCTACGCCGTCGGCTGGCGCTTCGGCAGGACCAAGCTCGCCCCGCGCATCAGCCCCGGCAAGACCCGTGAGGGCCTGCTCGGAGCGGTGGCGTTCGCGATGGCGGCCGGTGCGCTGTGCATGCAGTTCGTGATCGACGACGGCACCTGGTGGCAGGGTCTGCTGCTCGGCCTCGCGGTCGCCGTCAGCGCCACGCTGGGCGACCTCGGCGAGTCCATGATCAAGCGGGACCTCGGCATCAAGGACATGGGCACGCTGCTGCCGGGCCACGGGGGCATCATGGACCGCCTGGACTCGCTGCTGCCGACCGCGCCGGTGGTGTGGTTGCTGCTGGTGATCTTCGTCGGTTCGGGTTGACAGTCATCAGGTAGCCTGGAAGGGCCCGCGGCGTCTGGCTGCGGGCCCTTCCGTGTGTTCCCGCCGATGCGGGGACGATCCAGTGAGGTCTCCTGGCTTCGGCATGGCTCTGCCGTCCTCCCCGCCGACGCGGGGATGTTGCCACAGGCCCGCCGTCCGTCATGAGGAGTTGTCCGACCGTGGCCCGTCCCGTCCCAGGTGAGCTCACCTTCGCTGCACCCCGCGGAGCGAAGCGGCCGCCGCGGCACCTCGCCGACCTCACGCCCGCCGAGCGCAAGGAGGCCGTCGCCGCGATCGGCGAGAAGCCGTTCCGCGCCAAGCAGCTCTCGCAGCACTACTTCGCGCGGTACGCGCACGCCCCCGAGCAGTGGACCGACATCCCGGCCGGCTCGCGCCAGGGACTCCAGGAGGCCCTGCTGCCCGAGCTGATGACCGTCGTACGGCATCTGTCGACCGACCAGGGCACCACGCGCAAGACGCTGTGGAAGCTGTTCGACGGGACGCTCGTCGAGTCGGTCCTCATGCGCTACCCGGACCGGGTGACCATGTGCATCAGCTCCCAGGCGGGCTGCGGCATGAACTGCCCGTTCTGTGCCACGGGGCAGGCGGGCCTGGACCGGAACCTGTCCACCGCCGAGATCGTGCACCAGATCGTGGACGGAATGCGCGCCCTGCGGGACGGCGAGGTCCCCGGGGGACCGGCCCGGCTGAGCAACATCGTGTTCATGGGCATGGGCGAGCCCCTCGCCAACTACAACCGTGTCGTCGGTTCCATCCGCCGCCTCACCGACCCGGAGCCCGACGGACTGGGCCTCTCCCAGCGCGGCATCACCGTCTCCACGGTCGGCCTCGTCCCGGCCATCCACCGCTTCACCGGCGAGGGGTTCAAGTGCCGCCTCGCCATCTCGCTGCACGCGCCCGACGACGAGCTGCGCGACACCCTGGTCCCCGTCAACACGCGCTGGAAGGTGCGTGAGGTGCTGGACGCCGGATTCGAGTACGCGGCCACCTCCGGGCGCCGGCTGTCGATCGAGTACGCGCTGATCCGGGACATCAACGACCAGGCGTGGCGCGGTGACCGGCTCGGGCGGCTGCTCAAGGGCAGGCCCGTGCACGTCAACCTCATCCCGCTCAACCCCACGCCCGGCTCGAAGTGGACCGCGTCGCGGCCCGAGGACGAGAAGGCGTTCGTGGAGGCGATCGCGGCGCACGGTGTGCCGGTGACGATCCGGGACACCCGTGGGCAGGAGATCGACGGGGCGTGTGGTCAGCTCGCCGCGAGCGAGCGGTAACCTGACCGGCGTCGTACATCGTCGTACGACAGCTTCGTACAGAAGTTCATACGGAAGTACATCTTCATATTCCGACAGGGGAGCGCCACAGCGCTGAGAGTGCGGCACCGGCCGCAGACCCTCCGAACCTGGCCCAGGTCATTCTGGGTAGGGAGATCGGTCACCACTCGAGCTGTTGCGCCCTGCCCGGGACCCTCGCCAGGGGTTTCGGGCGGGGCCGCGTCTTCTCCTGGTCACCCAGGAGGAATTCAGTGAGCATCACCAAGAAGGCCACCGTCCTGGCCCTCGGGCTCGGCATGGTCGGCGGCCTGGCCGCCTGCGGATCGTCCGGCGACGACGGCCGGGGCGCCGGCGACTCCAAGACCGTGACCCTGGTCAGCCACAACTCGTGGGCCGTGTCGAAGGACGTCATCGCCGCCTTCGAGAAGAGCTCCGGCTACAAGGTCCGGGTCCTGGAGGACGGCGACGCCGGGCAGGCCGTCAACAAGGCCGTCCTCACCAAGGACAACCCGCAGGGCGACGTCTTCTTCGGCGTGGACAACACGCTGCTGTCCCGCGCGCTCGACAACGGGCTGTTCCAGCCGTACGAGGCGAAGGGATCCGACCTGGTCCTCCCCGAGTACCGGACCGACCAGGACAAGCACCGGGTCACTCCCGTCACCACCGGCGACGTCTGCGTCAACTACGACAAGGCCTACTTCAGCGAGCACAAGCTGACCCCGCCGGACTCCTTCGACGACCTGGTCAAGCCCGAGTACAGGAACCTGCTCGTCACCGAGAACGCGGGCAGTTCCTCGCCCGGCCTCGGCTTCCTGCTCGGCACCGCCGCCGAGTACGGCGACCAGGGCTGGGAGGACTACTGGAAGAAGCTGAAGGCGAACGGCGTCAAGGTCGTCGACAGCTGGGAGCAGGCGTACAACGAGGAGTTCTCCGGCTCGTCCGGCGGCAAGAAGGCCAAGGGCGACCGCCCGCTCGTCGTCTCCTACGCCTCGTCCCCGCCCGCCGAGGTCATCTACGCCGACCCGCAGCCGGCCACCGCGCCGACGGGTGTCGCCACCGGCACCTGCTTCCGCCAGGTCGAGTACGCGGGTCTGCTGAGCAACGCCGGGAACCCCGAGGGCGGCAAGGCACTCCTCGACTTCCTGCTCGGCAAGGAGTTCCAGGACGACATGCCGCTGAACATGTTCGTGTACCCGGTGCGGGAGGGAGCGGAGATTCCCGAGGCGTTCCGGAAGTACGGGCCGCAGGCCGAGGACCCGCGGACCATGGACCCGGCGAAGATCGCCGACAACCGCGACCAGTGGGTCAAGTCGTGGACCTCACTCGTACTGAAGTAGCCGGGCGCCGGCGCCGCACGGGGAACGTGGCGCGGCCGGCCCTGATGGCCGTGCCCGTGGCGTTCTTCGCGGTGTTCTTCGCCTACCCCGTCGCCGCGATCGTCGCGCGCGGACTGGAGATCGACGGCACCTGGCGGTTCGGGCGGATCGGGGAGGTGCTCGCGCAGTCCGACGTGCGGCACGTGCTGTGGTTCACCACCTGGCAGGCGCTGGCCTCCACCGCGCTCACCCTGCTGATCGCCCTGCCGGGCGCCTATGTCTTCGCCCGCCTCGACTTCCCCGGCAAGCAGGTGCTGCGGGCGGTGGTGACCGTGCCGTTCGTGTTGCCGACGGTCGTCGTCGGTACGGCGTTCCTGGCACTGGTGGGGCGGGGCGGGCTGCTCGACGGGCTGTGGGGCGTACGGCTGGACACCACCGTGTGGGCGATCCTCCTCGCGCACGTCTTCTTCAACTACGCCGTCGTCGTACGCACCGTCGGCGGCCTCTGGTCGCAGCTCGACCCGCGGCAGGAGGAGGCGGCGCGGATGCTCGGCGCCTCGCGGCTGAGGGCCTGGCGGCAGGTGACACTGCCCGCGCTCGCGCCGGCCGTGGCCGCCGCCGCGCTGATGGTGTTCCTGTTCACCTTCACCTCCTTCGGCGTGGTCCAGATCCTCGGTGGGCCCGCCTTCTCCACCCTGGAGGTGGAGATCTACCGGCAGACCTCCCAGATCTTCGACCTGTCCACGGCCGCCGTGCTGACGCTGATCCAGTTCGCCGCGGTGGCCGCCATCCTCGCCGTGCACGCCTGGTCGGTACGGCGGCGGGAGACGGCCCTGCGCCTGGTCGACGCGGCCACGACCGCGCGCCGGCCGCGCGGGACCGGGCAGTGGGCGCTGCTGGCCGGGGTTCTGATCACCGTCGCCGTGCTGCTGGTGCTGCCGCTCGCCGTGCTCGTCCAGCGGTCGCTGGGCGCGCCCGGCTTCGGCTACTACCGGGCGCTGACCCGGGAGGACGGCGGCACCTTCCTCGTCCCGCCCATCGAGGCGATCGGCAACTCCCTCCAGTACGCAGTCGCCGCCACCGCCATCGCCGTGGTGATCGGCGCGCTGGCCGCCACCGCGCTCACCCGCCGCGACGCGGGCCGCTTCGTACGCGGCTTCGACGCGCTGCTGATGCTGCCGCTCGGGGTGTCCGCCGTGACGGTCGGCTTCGGGTTCCTGATCGCGCTGGACGAACCCCCGCTGGACCTCCGGGCGTCCTGGATCCTGGTGCCGCTGGCGCAGGCACTGGTCGGGGTCCCGTTCGTCGTCCGGACCATGCTGCCGGTGCTGCGGGCGGTGGACGTACGGCTGCGGGAGGCGGCGGCGGTGCTCGGCGCGTCGCCGTGGCGGGTGTGGCGGGAGGTCGACCTGCCGATGGTGCGGCGGGCCCTGCTGGTCGCGGCCGGGTTCGCCTTCGCGGTGTCGCTCGGGGAGTTCGGGGCGACCGTGTTCATCGCGCGGCCCGACAACCCGACGCTGCCGGTCGCGGTGGCACGACTGCTGGGGCGGCCCGGGGACATGAACTACGGCCAGGCGATGGCCCTTTCGACGATTCTGATGCTGGTGTGCGCGGTGGCCCTGGTGGTGCTGGAGCGGCTGCGGACCGACCGGAGCGGGGAGTTCTAGGGATGCGGGAGTTTCGGGAGATGGAGCTTCCAGGGATGCGGGAGACCCAGGGATGCTGCTGAACCTTGAGGGCGCGACGGTCCGCTTCGGCGGGCGGGCCGTGCTCGACGCCGTCGACCTGGATGTCGCCGAGCACGAGGTGGTGTGCGTGCTCGGGCCCAGCGGCAGCGGCAAGTCGACGCTGCTGCGGGCGGTCGCCGGGCTCCAGCCGCTGGACGCCGGACGGGTGACGCTCGACGGGCGGGACCAGTCCGGGGTGCCCGCGCACAAGCGCGAGGTCGGGCTGATGTTCCAGGACCACCAGCTGTTCCCGCAGCGGGACGTGGCCGGAAACATCGCCTTCGGGCCGCGGATGCGTGGCGCCTCCCGCACCGGACAGCGGGAACGGGTGGCGGAGTTGCTGGAACTGGTCGGGCTGCCGGGAGCCGCCCGCCGGTCCGTGGCCGCGCTCTCCGGCGGTGAGCAGCAGCGGGTGGCGCTGGCCCGCGCCCTCGCGCCCCGGCCCCGCCTGCTGATGCTGGACGAGCCGCTCGGCCAGCTCGACCGCTCGCTGCGGGAGCGGCTCGTGGTGGAACTGCGCGAGCTGTTCGGCCGGCTGGGCACCACCGTGCTCGCCGTGACCCACGACCAGGGCGAGGCATTCGCGCTCGCCGACCGGGTCGTCGTGATGCGGGACGGGCGGATCGCCCAGTCGGGGACGCCCCTGGAGGTGTGGCAGCGGCCGGCCGACGCCTTCGTGGCCCGCTTCCTCGGCTTCGACAACGTGGTGGAGGCGACCGTCGCCGGACAGGTCGCCGGCACCCCGTGGGGCAAGGTGCCGGTCCCCGAGGACGCTCCGCAGGGGGCCCGGACCCTGCTCGTCAGGCCCGCCGGGGTGCGCATGGTGCCCGCCGGCGCGGGGCTGCGCTGCACGGTCACCGCCCGCACCTTCCGGGGCACCCACGTCGCCGTCCACCTCCAGCCCGAGGACGCGCCGCGCCTGGAGGCGGCGTGTGCGCTGCGGGCGGCGCCTGAGGTGGGGGACGTGGTCGGGGTGGAGTTCGACGTGGCGGAAACCGTCGTGCTCGGATGATCGTCCCGCTCGTAGGGTGACGGGCATGACACTCCTCGCCCATGACCGCTACTGCGACGAAACAGCCCACCAGGCAGGCCGGTTCAGGTCCGTGCTGTCGACGGGCGCCGACCTGTCCGCCACCGTGCCGACCTGCCCGGACTGGACCCTGGAGGACCTGGTGCGGCACGTCGGCCGCGCACTGCGCTGGACGGAACTGCTCGTCCGCACCCGCGCGGAGGAGGACGTCCCGATCGACCGGGTGCCGGGAGCCGCGGGCCCCGGCACCCGGGGGGACGCGGCGGCCCTGGACGCATGGCTGGCCGAGTCCGCCGCGACGGTCGTGCAGGCGCTGCGGGAGGCCGGGCCGGACGGGCGGGCGTGGTCGTGGTCCGGGGACCACACCGCGGGCTTCTGGGCCCGCCGGATGACGCACGAACTCGTCGTCCACGGGGCGGACGCGGCACTCGCGGCGGACCGGCCGTTCGAGGCGGTCGCGGCCGAGGTGGCGGCGGACGCCATCGACGAGTGGCTGGACATCGTGCGGTTCGTGCAGCGGGTTCTTCCGGACGGTCCGGCGAAGGCGCTGCGGGCCCCGGGCCGGAGCATCCACCTGCACGCCACCGACACCACCGCCGACCTCGACGCCGAATGGTTCATCGAGCTTCCCGAGGACGGCGTCACCTGGCGCCGCGGCCACGAGAAGGCGACCGTGGCGCTGCGGGGGCCGCTCACGGACGTGCTGCTGGCCTTCTACCGCAGGCTCCCGCCGGACGCCCCGGGACTCCAGGTGTCCGGCGACCGCGAGCTGCTGGAACTCTGGCTGGAGAAGGCGACGTTCGGCTGATGTGACGCGGGGACGCGACGGTGGCCCGTACGCCTGCCGGGGTGCGGGCCACCATCGCTGTGCGGTGCCGGTGTGCCGGGGTGTCAGCGGTCGCTGTTCGCTCCGCGACGGCGCAGGCCGAAGAAGACCGCGCCGCCACCGACGGCGACGAGGGCCGCCGCGATGCCGACGATCATGCCGGTGTTGGAGTTGGCACCGGTCTCGGCGAGGTTGGAGTCACCGGCCGCCGCGGACGGGGCGTTGCTCGGTACGGCCGCCGGTGCGGTGCTCTCGCTCTCCGCCGGTGCCGGTGCCGGTGCCGACGTGGACGGTGCCGGGGCCGGCGTCTCCGTCTCCTCGGCCGGGGTGGAGGAGCTCTCCGACGGGGTCGGGGCCGGTGTGTCCTCCGTCTTGCAGGGGGTCGACGGGGTCACGAGGTTCGGCTTGATGTCCTCGTCGACGTAGGTGTCGGCCTTGACATGGATGCGGTACTCGGCGTTCGGTTGCCAGTCCGCGGCGAAGGTGATGGTGGTGCCTTCGCGCGAACCCTTGACGACCTGCTCGCCGATCTTCTCGGCGTCACCGCCGTTGTTCCGCAGGTACACGGTGACGGTGGCGGGGATGCCGGCGGGGTCCACGTCGGTGACGGTGATGACACCCTTGTCGCCCTCGCACTTGGCGGCGGCGGAGAACTCGCTGATGTCGCAGGCGAGGGCGTTGCCGGCGGCGCCGACCGCCAGGGCCACCGAGGCGGAGGCGACGCCGAGGGCGCGAACGCCACGGCGTGCTGCCGTGCGACTGATTATGGACAGGACTGCCACGTTTGTCCTTTACGGGAGCGCGGTTGCGGGGGGTGATGAGGGTGCCGACGCGTGAAGACGTGGCGTCAGCACACCCATGAGCCACACTGGTCTATAAGTGGCGCATAAGCAGTGTCAACGCGTAGGCCCGTCAAGGGTGTTGGCTTTGCCGTCTCATTAACCACCGAGACGTTTCGGCGTCCCGCGAGCCGAACGCGGGCGTGGCATTCCCGCCGGGCACCCGGGTGGCGGCCTCGGATGCCGGTCCGTGACCGGGGCTGGGCGGGTGTCGCGTGTTCACCCGCCCGTGCCGGGCCTGCGGATGGCTCAGCCCTGGACCGCCGCCGGGTCCATCCACACGACCTCGAAGGTGTGGCCGTCGAGGTCGTCGAAGGCACGGCCGTACATGAAGCCGTGGTCCTGGGTCTCGCCGGAGACCGAGCCGCCGGCCGCGACCGCCTTCTCCACCAGCTCGTCGACCTTCTCGCGGCTCTCGGCGCTCAGCGCGAGCAGCACCTCGCTGGACTTCGTCGAGTCCACGATCTCCTTCTTGGTGAACTCGCGGTACTTCTGCGGCGTGTGCACCATCACGACGATGGCCTCGCTGAGCGGGATCGAAGCGGTGGTGTCGTCGCTGAACTGAGCGTTGATCTCGTAACCGAGCTCGGTGAAGAACTTCTTCGAGGCGTCGAGGTTGTTGGTGGCCAGGTTCACGAAGATCATCTGCTGGTACATGGGGGCCTCTCCCGTCGGTGTGCTGCCGTAGTCATGCTGTTCGAAGGGTTAGACGCGAGACGCATCCGGAACTCATCGCCGGTTCGCAGATTTCTTCGAAGTTTTTTTCACGGGGGTCTCCACAGCAACGCGGTACGGGGTCAGCGGGCCAGGGGCAGCGACGCCAGCTCCGCGACGACGACGGTCAGCGGGCCGAACAGGGCGGCCAGGGCGGCGGCGCGTACGGCGGCTGCGGCGCGCAGTGTCGCCGGGGGCGCCCCCAGCCGCAGCAGGGCGTCCGTGGTCTCGGCCCGGGCGTGTTTGGCCTCGACGGCCGCGGTGAGGAGCGCGGCCACCGTGCAGCCGGCCACGAGAAGGGCGCCGAAGACGCCCAGTGGGCCGAAGGCCGGTCCATCGGTGTCGTACAGCGTGGCGGCGACGTAGGCCGCGGAGGCCACGGCGCAGACGACGCCGAGGGGGCGGCCGATGCGGTTCGACTCGTCCATGAGGACTCGGCCGGCCAGGAGGCGCAGGGCGCCGGGCCGGGCCGCCTGCAGCAGGCGGCCGCACAGGTGGGTGAGGCCGGGGCCGGCCAGGGCGAGGCCCAGCGCGGCGAGGGCCCAGCCGACGAGGATGCCCGCGGAGGGGGTGGCGCCGGGGGCGGTGGCCGTGTTGCCGGCGTAGGTCTCGACGGCGAGGCCCGCGGTGAGTACGGCGATGCCCCAGGGGAGGGCGGTGGTGTTCTGGAGACGGGGCGGGGCCGCGGGGCCGGAGGCGGTGTCGGCCGCGGGGGTGGGTGCGGGCTCGGTCGTGGGGGTGGGGGCGGGCTCGGTCGCGGGGTCGGCGGCGGCCTCCGGTGTCGGTTGCGGGCTGTGCGCCGTGGCCGGCGGGTGGGCGACATCCGCCTGCGTCCGCAGGGTGCCGCCTTCCTCCGGGAGGGGGGCCGCCCCGGTGGAACGACTGCCTGCGAACTGTGCGGGCCGTGCGGCTCCGCCGCCCGCCGGGGCCGCGGCCCAGCGGGCGCCGAAGCGGCCGTACGCCCCGAAGGTTTCGCGGGCCGCGCCCCAGCCGTACGCGCCGAAGCGGCCGTAGCCGCGCGAGCCGGCGGGCGGGGCGGAGCGGGGATCGCGAGGGCGCAGCGTCACCGCGACGGCGGCCGATGCCGTGGCCGGTGCCAGGGTCAGCAGGGTCACCGCCGCCGGGCCGGGGAGACGGTGGCCGACGGCCAGGGCGTCGGCGGCGGCGTCGAAGGGCACGCCGCCCAGGTCGCCGCGCAGGTGGAGGAAGACGAGCAGGGCCACCACCGAGCCGAGCGCGCCGGCCAGGGCCGTGGTCGTCGCCGAGACGGCCATCAGGCGGCCGGGGCCCAGGCCGATCGCCGACAGCCCCGGGCGGGGCCGGGTGCCGGGATCGGTGCGGGCCACGGCGACGGCGAGGTACACCGTGGCGGCGAGGGGCGCCGCGCACCAGGCCAGGCGGAGGGCGGCGACGCCGGGCGTGTCCGGGTGGGTCAGCGCGTGGCCGAGGGCGCACAGCAGCAGGAAGCCCGTGCCCGCCGAGGCCACCGCGACCAGCAGGCGGCGCAGTTGGACGGCGAGGCGGGCGGCGCGGGTCAGGCGGAGAGCGAGCACGCTGCCCGGCCTTCCGTTCCGGTGGTCCCGGTGGTCCCGGTGGCCACCGTGGCCTCGGTGGCCGGAGGGAGGTGCACGGTCCGCACCCGCCGCCCGTCCAGCAGCGCCACCGTGCGGTCCGCGAGGGCGGCGGTCCGCGCGTCGTGCGTGGCGAGGAGGACGGTGATGCCGTGCGAGCGGGCCGCCGTGGTGAGGGTCCGCAGGACGCTGGCGCGGTCGGCGCGGTGCAGGGGGGCCGTCGGCTCGTCGGCGAAGAGGACCGCGGGGGCGGAGGCGAGCGCGCGGGCGATGCAGACGCGCTGCCGCTCGGCCTGCTGGAGTTCGTGGGGGCGCCGGCGGGCCTTGTCGCCGACGTCGAGGCGCTCCAGCCATTCCAGGGCGGCGGTCTTGGCCCGGGGCCGGCCGGTGCCGCGCAGCATGAGGGGGAGGGCGGTGTTCTCCCAGACGTTGAGTTCCGGGACGAGCACGGGGGCGGGGTCGATCCAGCAGAAGCGGTCGCGGCGCAGTCGCTCGCGGCGGAGCGGGCCCATGGTGTGCACCGCCACGCCGTTGAACCACACCTCGCCGTCCTGCGGCCGGACCAGCCCGGACAGACACCGCAGCAGCGTGGTCTTGCCGCTGCCGCGCGGGCCGCTCACGGCGAGGATCTCGCCCTCGCGGACACCGAGCGACACGCCTTGCAGCGCGGGGGAGCCGTCGTGGTGCTGGAAGTGCAGGGCGCGGGCGCAGAGCACGTCGTGGTCCGGCGGAGCCTCCATGGGCGTACACCTCGGTTCTGATCCGTGTTTCCCGGTCACGTCCCCCTTCCGGGGGAACGAAGACGGGGCCGATCGGTCACACGAACGCTAGGCAGTCCCCGGCGGGAGGCCGGACAGCACGCGGCCCCGGGCCGCCGTGTCTCACTCGAACGGGCGGCGCCGGGGCCGATGATGATCAGCCAGAAGGATGATCGGAACGGACCTGGATCAGAGCTTCGTCCACGCCTCCGTCAGCGTGGCGCGCAGGATCTGCTCGATCTCGTCGAAGGTCTCCTGGTTGGAGATCAGCGGCGGGGCGAGCTGGATGACCGGGTCGCCGCGGTCGTCGGCACGGCAGTACAGGCCGTTCTCGAAGAGCTTCTTGGAGAGGAAGCCGTACAGGACGCGCTCGGTCTCCTCGTCGTTGAAGGACTCCTTGGTGACCTTGTCCTTGACCAGCTCGATGCCGTAGAAGAAGCCGTTGCCGCGGACGTCGCCGACGATCGGGAGGTCGTGCAGCTTCTCCAGGGTGGCGCGGAAGTTGCCCTCGTTGTCGAGTACGTGCTGGTTGAGGCCCTCGCACTCGAACAGGTCGAGGTTGGCGAGGCCGACCGCGGCGGAGACCGGGTGACCGCCGAAGGTGTAACCGTGCAGGAAGGTGTTGTCGCCCTTGTAGAACGGCTCGGCCAGGCGGTCGGAGATGACGCACGCGCCGATCGGGGAGTAGCCCGAGGTCATGCCCTTGGCGCAGGTGATCATGTCCGGGACGTAGCCGAACTTGTCGCAGGCGAACGTCGTGCCCAGGCGGCCGAAGGCGCAGATGACCTCGTCCGACACGAGCAGCACGTCGTACTGGTCGCAGATCTCGCGGACCCGCTGGAAGTAGCCGGGCGGGGGCGGGAAGCAGCCGCCCGCGTTCTGCACGGGCTCCAGGAACACGGCCGCGACCGTCTCCGGGCCCTCGAAGAGGATCTGCTGCTCGATCTGGTCGGCGGCCCAGCGGCCGTAGGCCTCGGGGTCGTCGCCGTGGATCGGGGCGCGGTAGATGTTGGTGTTCGGCACCTTGTGCGCGCCCGGGACGAGCGGCTCGAACGGCGCCTTCAGGGCGGGCAGGCCGGTGATGGACAGGGCGCCCTGCGGGGTGCCGTGGTAGGCGACCGCGCGGGAGATGACCTTGTACTTGGTCGGCTTGCCGGTCAGCTTGAAGTACTGCTTGGCGAGCTTCCAGGCGGTCTCGACCGCCTCGCCGCCGCCGGTGGTGAAGAAGACCTTGTTGAGGTCGCCGGGGGCCTCGTTCGCCAGGCGCTCGGCCAGCTCGACGGCCTTGGGGTGGGCGTAGGACCACACCGGGAAGAAGGCGAGCTCCTGCGCCTGCTTGGCCGCGGCCTCGGCCAGCTCCGTGCGGCCGTGTCCGGCCTGGACCACGAACAGGCCGGCGAGACCGTCGAGGTAGCGCTTGCCCTTGTCGTCGTAGATGTGGGTGCCCTCACCGCGGACGATGGTGGGGACGGGGGCGTTCTCGTACGACGACATGCGGGTGAAGTGCATCCACAGGTGGTCGTAGGCGGTCCTGCTGAGGTCCTTGGGGCTGTCGGTGCTCACGATTATCGGGTTCCCCACATATAGGTCTGCTTCTTGAGCTTCAGGTAGACGAAGCTCTCGGTGGAGCGCACTCCGGGGACGGCCCGGATGCGTTTGTTGATGACGTCCAGAAGGTGGTCGTCGTCCTCGCAGACGACCTCCACCATCAGGTCGAAGGAGCCCGCGGTCATCACCACGTACTCGCATTCGGCCATGGCCGCCACCGCGTCGGCGACGGACTCCACGTCGCCCTCGACACGGACGCCGACCATCGCCTGCCGGCGGAAGCCCACGGTGAGCGGGTCCGTGACGGCGACGATCTGCATCACGCCCTGGTCGAGCAGCTTCTGGACGCGCTGGCGCACGGCCGCCTCCGACAGACCCACGGCCTTGCCGATCGCGGCGTACGGCCGGCGGCCGTCCTCCTGGAGCTGCTCGATGATGGCGAGGGAGACGGCGTCCAACTGGGGACCACCGTTCCTGGACTCGCGGGAGTCCTTCTGGTCTGCGCTTCGACTGGCCACGGCTTCACTGTGCACGACGTATCGACAGTTTCGCAAGGCCGGATCGATGAAATTCGTTGTCTGCGCGGTCAACTACTACGGATTTCGCAACCCAACGGCGACCGGGGGTGTTGAAAACGTCGGGTCTCCGTCTAGGGTGGGTGTCTCAGTGCTTGGACACTGGGAGATCCGAAGTTGACACCCGAACTTGGAGGGCCGGCAGTGAGCACCGAGCTGCGTCGTCTGCGCAACTACATCGACGGTGAGTTCCGGGACGCCGCCGACGGACGGACCACGGAGGTGGTCAACCCCGCCACGGGCGAGGCCTACGCCACCGCCCCCCTGTCCGGGCAGGCGGACGTGGACGCCGCCATGGCCGCCGCCGCCGCGGCCTTCCCGGCCTGGCGCGACACCACCCCGGCCGAGCGGCAGAAGGCCCTGCTGAAGATCGCGGACGCGTTCGAGGAGCGCGCCGAGGAGCTGATCGCGGCCGAGGTGGAGAACACGGGCAAGCCCATCGGGCTGACCCGCTCCGAGGAGATCCCGCCGATGGTCGACCAGATCCGCTTCTTCGCGGGAGCGGCGCGGATGCTCGAGGGGCGCGCCGCCGGTGAGTACATGGAGGGTCTGACCTCCATGGTCCGCCGCGAGCCGATCGGCGTCTGCGCGCAGGTCGCCCCGTGGAACTACCCGATGATGATGGCCGTGTGGAAGTTCGCCCCGGCGCTCGCCGCGGGCAACACCGTCGTCCTGAAGCCCTCGGACACGACGCCCGCCTCCACCGCCCTGATGGCCGACATCATCGGCTCGATCGTGCCCAAGGGCGTCTTCAACGTCGTCTGCGGCGACCGCGACACCGGCCGCCTGATGGTCGAGCACGAGACCCCGGCGATGGCCTCCATCACCGGCTCGGTGCGGGCCGGCATGTCGGTCGCCGAGTCGGCGTCGAAGGACCTCAAGCGGGTCCACCTGGAGCTGGGCGGCAAGGCGCCGGTCGTCGTCTTCGAGGACACCGACATCCCCAAGGCCGTCGCGGGCATCTCGGAGGCGGGCTACTTCAACGCCGGCCAGGACTGCACCGCGGCCACCCGCGTACTGGTCCACGAGGCGATCCACGACGAGTTCGTGAGCGCCCTCGCGAAGGCGGCGTCCGAGATCAAGACCGGTCAGCCGGACGACGAGGACGTGCTGTACGGCCCGCTCAACAACCCCAACCAGCTCAAGCAGGTCGCCGGGTTCGTCGAGCGCCTGCCCGCCCACGCCAAGGTCGAGGCGGGTGGCCACCAGGTCGGCGAGAAGGGCTACTTCTACGCCCCGACCGTCGTCTCGGGCCTCAAGCAGGACGACGAGATCATCCAGAAGGAGGTCTTCGGCCCCGTCATCACCGTCCAGTCCTTCCGCGACGAGGACCAGGCGGTCCAGTGGGCCAACGGCGTCGAGTACGCGCTGGCCTCCTCGGTGTGGACCAAGGACCACGGGCGCGCCATGCGGATGTCCAAGAGGCTGGACTTCGGCTGCGTGTGGATCAACACCCACATCCCGCTGGTCGCCGAGATGCCGCACGGCGGCTTCAAGAAGTCCGGCTACGGCAAGGACCTGTCGGCGTACGGCTTCGACGACTACACGCGGATCAAGCACGTGATGACGTCGCTCGACATCTGACGGATCCGGCGTGATGTGACGGACCCGGCGTGATGTGAGGGGCCGGGCGTGGTGTGACGGACCGGTGTGCGCGCGGCCCTGGACGGGAACCACCGTCCGGGG
>NZ_JBIRHU010000010.1:0-54167 GCF_044328675.1 Streptomyces sp. NPDC017890 | reverse complement strand
GCCGCGGTGCGTGGGTCACCGTGCGGGGCCGCGGTGCGTGGGTCACCGTGCGGGGCCGCGGTGCGTGGGTCACCGTGCGGGGCCGCGGTGCGTGGGTCACCGTGCGGGGCCGCGGTGCGTGGACCGTGAACCGCCAACCGGCACTGCCGACCGCGAACCCGCCCCGGTCGACAGGATGTCGGGCCGGGGCGGAGCCGCTCGACGCAGCGTCGATTGTCGCGGGGCGGGCGGGCCCGGCATCCTGCGGCCATGCCCCTCCTCCCGAAGACGCCCTCGATCTCCCGTCGGACCCTGCTGCGCGGCCTGGGCGGTTCCGCCGCGGCCGGCGCGCTGGCCGGCTGCGGCGTACCGGCCGCCTACATCGCGCCGGGCGAACGGGCAGCGACCGACCGGTCCGCCACCGAACGATGGCTGACCTGGGCGAACTGGCCGCTGTACATCGACACCGACGACGAGCGCCCGAGCCGGCGGCCCACGCTGGAGGCGTTCGAGGAGCGGACGGGTATCTCCGTCGAGTACATCGAGGAGATCAACGACAACGACGAGTTCTTCGGCAGGATCAGCCCCTCCCTGATGAACCACCAGCCCACCGACCGCGATCTGATCGTCATCAGCGACTGGATGTGCGGGCGGTTCGTCCGGCTCGGCTGGGTGCAGGAGATGGACCGCTCCCGCCAGCCGAACGTCACCGAGTACCTCGACCCGCTGCTGCGTGCGCCCGCCTTCGACCCGGGCCGGAAGTTCACCGTGCCCTGGCAGTCGGGTATCACCGGCATCGCCTACAACCGCCGCAGGCTCAGCCGGGAGATCCGGCACGTTTCCGACCTCTGGGCGGCCGACCTCAAGGGCCGGGTGACCCTGCTGTCCGGCATGGACGAGGCGTTCGCGCTGCTGATGCAGGGCAACGGCGTCGACATCACCGACTGGACGGCGGACGACTTCCACACCGTGTGCGACCAGGTGGAGCGGCACGTCGACCAGGGCCGGATCCGCCGCTTCACCGGCAACGACTACATCAAGGACCTCTCCAGTGGGGACGTCCTGGCCTGCCAGGCCTACTCCGGTGACGTGATCCAACTCCAGGCGGACGACCCCGACATCGAGTTCGTCGTCCCGGAGGAGGGTGCCGAGCTGTGGGCGGAGTCCTTGATGATCCCCGACCTGGCCCGCCACAAGACCAACGCGGAACGGCTGATCGACCACTACTACCAGCCCGAGGTCGCCGCCGAGCTGGCCGCCTGGGTCAACTACGTCTGCCCCGTTCCGGCCGCGCGCGACGTGCTCGCCTCCTCCGGCGACGAGGAGAAGGCCGCCCTGGCCGAGGATCCGCTGATCTTTCCGGACTCGGCGATGCGCGAGCGGCTGGCGATCGCGCGGGACATCGGGGCGGGGGAGCGGACGGAGTTCGCGAAGCGGTGGAACGGGATCGTGGGCGTGTAGCGGACTGACCGGCGTGATCAATTCACCGGGTGAGGAAAAAGTGGGGGCCGCGGTCACGCTCGGTCTGCCGGCAGAACGCCTTCGGCCTGCACGGCCTGGTCCACCTCGCACAGGCGGGGCTGGTCCGCGGCCGCACGCCATGGGCCGCGACCTCGCCCCTGGTCGTCGTCCCGTTCACCGTGTGGGCCCGCCACCGGTCGCGCCGCGCCGGTGTCCTGCGCGCCGCGCGCCCGCGCGACCTCGCCCGGGGGGTGGGGCCGGCGGGCGCGGCGACGGTCGTGTCGCACACGGTGGCGCGGCGGCTCACGGAGGGCTACTTCAGCGCGGCAACCGTGATCCGGTCGATGACCGGATTCGCCTCCGCGCTCTTGGCATCCGTGGCGTTGACCGAGTAGACGACGGTGCGGCTCAGGTTGCGGGTGCCGCCGATGGCCGCGCTGTATCCGTAGCGGGACCCCGACTTGCCCCAGAAGATCTGGTCGCCCACCTGCTTGTACTCCAGCCCCGCGCTGCGGGTCGCGTCCGGGAGGCCCGCCGGGGTCGTGAACATCTCCACCAACTGCGGCTGCGGCACGATCCGCCCCCCGAACAGCCCCGTGAGCAGCCGCTCCAGGTCGGCGGTGGTCGAGATCATGTCGCCGGCCGCCCATCGGTCCGCTTGGTTCCACTCGGTGACGTCGACCGGCTTCACCGTCCCGTCCGGCTGCTCCACCGTCTGGTAGCCCCGGTTGTGCGGGCCCCGGACGCGGGGGTCGGTGCCCGGGAAGTACGTGTGGCGCATACCGGCCGGGCGCAGGACCAGACGCGTGGCCTCGGAGGCGTACGAGCGTCCCGTCACCTTCTCGATCAGCAGGCCGAGGAACGTGTAGTTGATGTTCAGGTAGTGCTGGTCCTCGCCGGGATCGAACTCCGGTCCCTTCGCGATCGCCGACGCCGCGACCCGCTGCGGGGTGAGCGTGTCGAAGCGGTGCGCGTACACCTCCGCGAAGTTCTCGCCGAGACCGTCGCCGGGCTTGATGCCGCTGGTGTGGTTGAGCAACTGGCGCACGCTGATCGGCTTCTCGAAGGCCGGCGTGAACAGCTCGGGGAGGTAGTCCTGCACCGGCGCGTCCAGGTCGATCCTGCCCTGCGCCGCGAGCCGCAGGACGGTGGCGGCCGTGACGACCTTGGTGACCGAACCGGCCCGGAAACGGGCGTGGGGATGCGCGGGCCGACCAGTGGCCAGGTCGCGCACGCCCGCGGTGCCGCGCCAGCCGCCGTCGGTGCCGCCGACTCGCACGAGGGCGGCGGTGGCGTGCTGGTTCGGGATCCCTTCGATGGCGGCGAGCAGCGCCTTTTCGTCCAGGCGGTTTGTCTCACCCGTCCCGTCCGTCCCGTCCGCCCCGCCCGTCCCGTCCGTTCTGTGTCCGGCGGAGGCGGAGGCGGAGGCGGCGGAGGCGGGCGAGGTGGAGGTGGGCGGTGCGGCGAACGCGGGAGCCGCGAGCGGGCCGGAGGCGAGGGCGAGGACGAGGGAAGCGGCGAGGACGGAGGAGGTACGGGCACGCATCGACTGCTCCAGAGGGTCCGGACGGTTCGGTCGGTGATCATCCTCGTCGTGGCGCGGACCATGGTGGATCGTCGGCGAGGAGGGTGCCCGCCCCGAACCCGGACTGGGGGAAGTCCCCTATCCCTGCAGGGACTTGTGCGGGGTCGCCCCTACGGGTGCGGCCCGGCGCCACCGCCGTCGCGCAGGGCGCAGAGCGTGTCGATGCGGTTGGTCGTGATCGAGTCGACGCCCAGGGCCAGCAGCCGGCGCATGGAGCGCCGGGTGTCGGGGGTCCAGACGGAGAGCAGGTGGCCGTCGCGGTGGACGCGGTCGGCCAGCGCCCGGTCCACCAGCCCGAACCGGTAGTTGAGCCAGCGCGGCCGCACCGCCGCGAGCACGGCGGGCCGGGGCGGGGCCGCCGTGGCCCAGGTCAGCGCGATCTCGGCCGCCGGGTCGGCCGCGCGCACCGCGAGCATGGCGGTGGCGCCCGCGCAGTAGTACACGCGGTCCTGGGCCCCGCACTCGCGGACGACGTCCACGATGCGCCTCACCGCCCGCTCGCCCGGTCCGCCCGGCAGGTCGAGCATCAGCCGGCTGCCGTCGGTCGCGGACAGCGCCTCCGCGAGCGTCGGTACCCGGCCCGCCGTCAGCCCGCGCACCTCCTGGGCCGACAGGGAGCGCAGCGGCCGGTCCTGCTGCCACAGGCGCTTGAGTGTCTCGTCGTGCAGCAGCACCGGCACGCCGTCCCGGGTGAGGCGTACGTCGGTCTCGACCGCGTCGGCGCCGCGGGCGAGGGCGGAGCGCAGCGAGTCGATCGTGTTCTCGCGGTACCGGTACGGGTCGCCGCGGTGGGCCACGGCGGTCACGTCGCGCGGGGAAGTCGTGGTCACGTCGCGCGGGGAGGGCATGGTGGCGTTCCGTTTCAGGAGGAGAGCCAGGTGGCGGTGTACGTGTCGATCTCGTCGCTGATCCTTGCCTTGCCCGGCGCGTCGAGGAACGACGCCTCGACCCCGTTCTTCGCCAGATCGGCGAGCCCGCGCTCGTCGAGGCCGAGGAGCCGGGCGGCGACGGCGTACTCGTTGTTGAGGTCGGTGCCGAACATGGGCGGGTCGTCGGAGTTGACGGTCACCAGGACCCCGGCGCGCGTGAACTCCTTGATCGGGTGCTCGTCCAGGGTGCGCACCGCGCGGGTGGCGATGTTGGAGGTCGGGCACACCTCCAGGGGGATGCGCCGCTCGGCCAGGTGCTCCAGCAGCTTCGGGTCCTGCGCGGAGCTGGTGCCGTGCCCGATGCGTTCGGCGCGCAGGTCGGTGAGGGCGTCCCACACCGTCTGCGGGCCGGTGGTCTCACCGGCGTGCGGCACCGAGTGCAGACCGGCGGCGATCGCGCGGTCGAAGTACGGCTTGAACTGGGGCCGCGCCACCCCGATCTCGGGTCCGCCGAGCCCGAAGGAGACCAGACCCTCGGGGCGCACCCGGTCGTCGGTGGCGAGCCGCGTCGTCTCCTCGGCGGACTCCAGACCGGCCTCGCCCGGAATGTCGAAGCACCAGCGCAGTACGGTCCCGAACTCGGCCTCGGCCGCCTTGCGGGCGTCCTCGATGGCGTCCATGAAGGCGCGCTCGTCGATGCCGCGCCGGGTGGAGGAGAACGGGGTGATGGTCAGCTCGGCGTACCGCACCTGCTGCCGGGCCATGTCCCGGGCCACCTCGTACGTCAGCAGCCGCACGTCCTCCGGGGTGCGGATCAGGTCGACGACGGACAGGTACACGTCGATGAAGTGCGCGAAGTCCGTGAACGTGAAGTAGTCGACCAGGGCCTCGGGGTCGGTGGGGACCTTGGAGTCGCGGTGACGTGCGGCCAGTTCCGAGACGATGCGCGGGGAGGCGGAGCCGACGTGATGGACGTGCAGTTCGGCCTTGGGCAGTCCGGCGATGAAGGCGTGCAGGTCACGCGGGACGTCGGGGTCGACGAGGTGCTCGGTCATGGGATCCTCCCCAAAACGGCGCCCCGGGCCGGCGCGGGCCGGAGGGGCGCGGGTGATCGGCTGATCGGTGGGTCGGAGATCATCGTAGGCCGGTCTCACGCCGGACGGCCCGGGACCGTACGATGACGGGCACGATCGACCCAGGGGGACACAGCATGACGGACGCAGCACAGCCGGGTGAGGGCTCCGCCGGCGGTCACAATCCATGGGCACCCCCTGAGGACAGGCCGTCGCCGGCCAAGGGCTACGCCGCCGGTGGGCAGCCGTCGGCGCCGGGCGGGCCGCCCGCCGGCACCGGGCCGTTCGGGCATCAGCAGCAGTCGCAGCAGCCGCCGTCCGTGCACGACCAGGTGACGGTCACGGGGATGCCGACCGCCGGCATATCGATACCGCCCGCCGGGTTCACCGCTCCCGAGGGCGCGGTGCCGCCTCCGCCGGTCGCGCCCGGTGGTCCGGGCGTCCAGGGCGGGTACGGCTATCCCGGCTACCCCCAGGGCTACGGCTGGTCAGGCGCTCCGATGCCTCCGCAGAACGGCATGGGCACCGCGGCGATGGTGCTGGGCATCCTCGCCTGCTGTCTGTTCTGCATGTACGGCGTCGTCTCCCTGGTGCTGGGCATCCTCGCAGTGGTCTTCGGCGTCAAGGGGCGCCGGAGGGCCGAGCGCGGCGAGGCCAACAACCACGGTCAGGCGCAGGCCGGTTTCGTCATGGGCATAGTCGGAATCGTCCTCGGTATCGTCGTGATCGCTCTGATCGCCATCGGGATCACCGCCGCGATCAACGACGAGTCGGAGTACGACGACCCTTCCTACTACGGCGCCGCCCGCGCGGTGCCGACTGCTGCACCGGCGGCCAATCCGGCCAATCCGGCGGCACCGTGGCAGCAGTGATACTGCCGCTGCCGCCGGCTGGTTCGCCGGATTCCGCGGGTGCCATCAGCGCCGGCTCTTCCGGGGCTCCGGGCGCAGTCTGAACCTCGCGGGGCTCGGAAGTGCCCGCTGAGCCGGCGAGGGTCAAGCCGTTGAGCCGTTGAGCCGTTGAGCCGTTGAGCCGTTGAGCCGCCGAGGTGACGAGAGTCAGCGAGTCGGCGAGCCCGGCAGGGGGGCGGCCCCCGGGGCGCCCCCTTCAGCCGCTCTCCCGCAGCCGTTCCCGTGCCGCCATCAGCGCGAACCCCAGCAGATTCGGCCCCCGCCACCGTTCCGGGTCCGTCGCGGCCTCGTCGTCCGCGGCCAGGCCGATGCCCCACACCCGGTCCACGGGACTCGCCTCCACCAGCACCCTCTCGCCCGTGTTCAGCAGGAACGCGCGCAGCGCCGGGTCCGAGGCGAACTTGTGGACGCTGCCCTCGACGACGATCCGGAACCGCTCCCGCTCCCACACCGCCTCGTCGAAGCCGCGCACCAGCCGCCCCGCCTTCTTTGCCTCGGCGGGATGATCAGCCGTCAGCACCCGCCGCTCCGCCTCCGCGTCCTCGAACAGCCGGGCCTTGGCCGCCATCATCCAGTGCTCCGCGGTCGCGTACTCCACCCCGGCCACGGTGAACGACGACGGCCACCACTGACTCAGACAGCTCGGCCCGATCCGGCCGTCCGGCAGCGGCCGGTGCCCCCAGAAGCACAGGTACTTGACCCTCGCGCCCGCCCGGACCCGCTCACGCAGCGCTTCCCTGCTGCCGATCGGCTCAGCCGCCCCGGTGATCAGCTCAGCCGCCCCCGTGATCCTCTCCGCTGCCCCCGTGATCCTCTCCATGCACGCGAGTCTGGCACGCGCCACTGACACTCCGTCCGCCCTTTTCCGTGGTGACTCGACACCTGGTCGACAGATTCCGTCGCGTAACCAAATGGCAACAACGGAATCACTTGTTGGAGGTCTAGTGCTCTGTCAGGATCGGCACTCACATCGAGCCTGAGCCACGCCGGCCCCCGTCACGGGGAGACCGAGGAGAGCCGACATGCACAACCCGGGCAACGAGACCCCGGACCGATTCCCGGCCCAGGACCGCTTCGCGGACGGGGCCCAGTACATCGCGGGCCGTCTGACGAAGGGCACCTCCGGACGCACGCAGACGGTCGTCGACCCGGCGACCGGCGAGGACGTCCTCACCTACGAACTGGCCGGCCCGGACGACGTCGACGCGGCCGTCGCCGCCGCGCGCGAGGCGTTCCCCGGCTGGGCCGGTGCCACCCCGGGCGAGCGTTCCGACGCCCTGCACCGGTTCGCCGAGGTGCTCGCCGAGCGTGCCGAGGACTTCGCCCGCGCCGAGTCCCTGCAGTGCGGGAAGCCGCTGAAGCTGACCCGGGAGTTCGACGTGCCGGGCACGGTCGACAACGCGTCCTTCTTCGCCGGTGCCGCCCGGCAGATGCAGGGACAGTCGGCCGGTGAGTACTCCGGCGACCACACGTCGTACGTCCGCCGCGAGCCGATCGGCGTCGTCGGGTCCGTCGCGCCCTGGAACTACCCCCTCCAGATGGCCGCCTGGAAGATCCTCCCGGCGATCGCCGCGGGCAACACCATCGTGCTGAAGCCCGCCGAGATCACCCCGCTCACCTCCCTGATGTTCGCCCAGGCCGCGACCGACGCCGGTATCCCCGACGGCGTGATCAACATCGTCACCGGTAGCGGACGGGTGGCCGGCGAGCACCTCGTCGGTCACCCGGACGTCGCCATGTCCTCCTTCACCGGTTCCACCGCCGTCGGCAAGCGCGTCGCCGAGGTCGCCACCGCCACCGTCAAGCGCCTGCACCTGGAGCTGGGCGGCAAGGCGCCCTTCCTCGTCTTCGACGACGCCGACCTCGACGCCGCCGTCAACGGCGCGGTCGCGGGCGCGCTCATCAACACCGGCCAGGACTGCACGGCCGCCACGCGCGCGTACGTGCAGCGGCCGCTGTACGAGGCGTTCGTCGAGAAGACCGCCGCCCTCATGGACACCGTCCGGGTCGGCGACCCCTTCGCCCCGGGCACCGACCTCGGCCCGCTGGTCAGCCACGTCCAGCGCGACCGCGTCGCCGGCTTCGTCGACCGGGCCCGCTCCTACGCGCGCGTGGTGACCGGCGGCGAGGCACCGCGGGGCGACCTCGCGGACGGCGCCTACTACCGGCCCACCCTCATCGCGGACGCCGCCCAGGACAGCGAGGCCGTCCGGTCCGAGATCTTCGGGCCGGTCCTGGTCGTCCTGCCCTTCGACACCGACGACGAGGGCATCCGGCTGGCCAACGACACGCCGTACGGGCTCGCCGCCTCCGCCTGGAGCCGGGACGTGTACCGGGCGAACCGCGCCACCCGCGAGATCGAGGCGGGCTGCGTGTGGATCAACGACCACATCCCGATCATCAGCGAGATGCCGCACGGCGGGTACAAGGCGTCCGGCTTCGGCAAGGACATGTCCGTCTACTCCTTCGAGGAGTACACGCAGGTCAAGCACGTCATGTTCGACAACACCGCGGCGGTGCGCAAGGACTGGCACCGCACCGTCTTCGGGGACCGGTAGTCATCACCTCCAGGCCGCCGACCACGGCCGACCCACCCGAAAGGGCAACCACGCGCATGGAGCAGTACGAGCCCGACCGCCTGTCTCCGGCCCAAGTGGCCGCCATGCGGCGCAGTTTCACCAGCGGCAGGGCCGCGCTCACCCGTCGCTCACTGCTGCGCGCCTCAGCGGGCGGCGCGCTCGCGGTCGGCGGACTCGGGACGCTGAGCGCCTGCGGCATCCCGGCGGCCGGCAGGACCGAGGGCGGCGTCTCCGCCCAGGACCGGTCGGCGAAGGAGCGGAAAGTCGCCTTCTCCAACTGGACCGAGTACATGGACGTCGACGAGAGCGGCCGGCGGCACCCGACGCTGGTGGCGTTCACCGAACGCACCGGGATCAAGGTCACGTACACCGAGGACATCAACGACAACAGCGAGTTCTTCGGCAAGATCCAGCCCCAGCTCGCCGCCGGCCAGGAGACCGGCCGCGACATCATCGTGCTCACCGACTGGCTGGCGGCCCGGCTGATCCGCCTCGGCTGGGTCCAGAAACTGGACCCGGCCAACCTGCCGCACGCGTTCACCAACCTGTCGCAGCAGTTCCGCAACCCCGACTGGGACCCGGGCCGCGCCTACTCCTACCCCTGGCAGGGCATCTCGGCCGTCATCGCCTACAACAAGAAGGCGCTGGACGGCATCGAGGTCAGGACGGTCTCCGACCTGCTCGACAATCCGAAGCTGAAGGGCCGTGTCGGCTTCCTCACCGAGATGCGCGACACCGTCGGCATGGTGCTGCTCGACATGGGCAAGGACCCGGCCCGCTTCTCCGACGACGACTACGACGCGGCGATCGCCCGTCTCCAGAAGGGTGTCGACAGCGGCCAGATACGCCGCTTCACCGGCAACGACTACACCGCCGACATCAGCAAGGGCGACTTCGCGGCCTGTCTGGCCTGGGCCGGTGACGTCGTCCAGCTCAAGGCGGACAATCCGGACGTCGGCTTCGTCATCCCGGACAGCGGATACATCACCTCCAGCGACAACCTGCTGGTCCCCAACAAGGCCCGGCACAAGACGAACGCCGAACGGCTCATCGACTACTACTACGAGCCGGGCCCGGCCGCGGAGCTCGCCGCCTACATCAACTTCGTCTGTCCCGTCGACGGTGTGAAGGACGAGCTTGCGAAGATCGACGAGGACGCGGCGAACAACCCGCTGATCATTCCCGACAAGGCCATGCAGGCCCGGTCCCGTGCCTTCCGCTCACTGAGCCCGAAGGAAGAGACGGCCTACGAAGAGAAGTTCGCGAAGCTCACTGGGGCGTGACGACGATGAATACGACGAAGGCTCAGCCGGACGCGACGGGGCACGGCGGCGACGTCCGCCTCTCCGGTATCAGCAAGACCTACGGCTCCTTCACCGCCGTGCACCCGCTCGACCTGACCGTGCCGCAGGGTTCCTTCTTCGCTCTGCTCGGCGCCTCCGGCTGCGGCAAGACGACGACCCTGCGCATGATCGCCGGGCTCGAGGAGCCCAGCGGGGGCACCGTGCACCTCGGCGACCAGGACGTGACCGCGCTGCCGCCGTACAAGCGGCCGGTCAACACGGTCTTCCAGTCCTACGCCCTCTTCCCGCACCTCGACGTCTTCGAGAACGTCGCCTTCGGCCTGCGCAGGCGCGGCATCAAGTCGGTGAAGAAGCAGGTCGGGGAGATGCTCGACCTCGTCCAGCTCGGCGAGCAGGCGCGCAGGAAACCGCACCAGCTCTCCGGTGGCCAGCAGCAGCGCGTCGCGGTCGCCCGCGCCCTGATCAACCACCCGAAGGTGCTCCTCCTCGACGAACCGCTCGGCGCCCTCGACCTCAAGCTGCGCCGCCAGATGCAGCTGGAGCTCAAACGCATCCAGACCGAGGTCGGCATCACCTTCGTGCACGTCACGCACGACCAGGAGGAGGCCATGACGATGGCCGACCAGGTCGCCGTGATGAACGCCGGCCGCGTCGAGCAGCTGGGCGCCCCCGCCGACCTGTACGAGAATCCGCGGACCACGTTCGTCGCCAACTTCCTCGGCACCTCCAACCTGATCGAGGCGGAGGTCGACACCCGGGGCGGCGACGACATCGTGGTGAGGGCGGCCGGCGACAAGCTGGTCCTGCCCGGCGCCCGGTGTTCCGCGCCGGCCCGGGCGGGCGGCAGGGTGCTGGTGGGCGTACGCCCGGAGAAGATCAGCCTCACCCACGCGGACGACGCCGGTTCCGTCCCCGAGGGCCGCAACCGCATCACCGGCAAGATCAGCAGCACCAGTTTCATCGGCGTCTCCACGCAGTACGTCGTGGACTGCGCGGCCTGCCCCGAGTTCGAGGTGTACGCCCAGAACATCGACCGCGACGCCCGCCTGGTGCCCGGCGCCGACGTCGTCCTGCACTGGAACCCGGCGCACACCTTCGGCCTCGACGCGGCCCAGCCCCTTCTCGCTGGGACCACGGGCGACGCGGGCGTGGCCGAGGGCGAGGCCGCCTGATGTCCACCCTCACCGAGGCGCCACCGCCCCTGACGCCGGCCGCGCCCGAGAAGAAACCCCCGCGCAGGAGGGGCCGCTGGACGCCGTACTGGCTGCTGCTGCCCGGCATCCTGTGGCTGGTCGTCTTCTTCGCGGCGCCGATGATCTACCAGGCCTCCACGTCCGTGCAGACGGGCTCGCTGGAGGAGGGCTACAAGGTCACCTGGCACTTCGTCACCTACTGGGACGCGGTGTCCGAGTACTGGCCGCAGTTCCTGCGCTCGGTCGCCTACGCGGCCTCCGCGACCGTGCTGTGCCTGCTGCTCGGCTATCCGCTCGCCTATCTGATCGCCTTCCGGGCGGGCCGCTGGCGGAACCTGATCATGATCCTGGTGATCGCGCCGTTCTTCACCAGCTTCCTGATCCGCACCCTGGCCTGGAAGACGATCCTCGCCGACGGCGGCCCGGTCGTCGGCGCCCTGAACACGCTGCACGTCCTGGACGTCACCAGCTGGCTCGGCTGGACGGCCGGCGACCGCGTGCTGGCCACGCCGCTCGCGGTGGTCTGCGGTCTGACGTACAACTTCCTCCCCTTCATGATCCTTCCGCTGTACACCTCACTGGAGCGCATCGACGGGCGGCTGCACGAGGCGGCGGGCGACCTGTACGCCAAGCCGTCCACGGTCTTCCGCAAGGTCACCTTCCCGCTGTCGATGCCGGGTGTCGTCTCCGGGACGCTGCTCACCTTCATCCCGGCGACCGGCGACTACGTCAACGCTTCCCTGCTGGGCTCGGCGGACACCGGAATGATCGGAAACGTCATCCAGTCCCAGTTCCTGCGGGTGCTGGACTATCCGACGGCGGCGGCGCTCTCCTTCGTACTGATGGCGGCCATCCTCGCCATGGTCACCTTCTACATCCGCAAGTCCGGCACGGAGGATCTGGTTTAAATGACCACGCGAAGGAGTCGCACATCCGGCACCAGCGTCAACTGGCTCAAGCGCAATCTGGTCGTGATCGCCGGACTGCTGACGCTCGCCTATCTCCTGCTGCCCAACCTCATCGTCACGGTGTTCTCGTTCAACAAACCGAACGGGCGCTTCAACTACGAATGGCAGCGGTTCTCCACGGACGCCTGGAAGGACCCGTGCGGCGTCGCCGGTCTGTGCGGCTCCCTGTCGCTCAGCCTCCAGATCGCCTTCTGGGCGACTCTCGGCGCCACCGCGCTCGGCACGGCGATCGCCTTCGCACTCGTCCGCTACCGCTTCCGGGCGCGCGGCGCGATCAACTCGCTGATCTTCCTGCCGATGGCGATGCCCGAGGTCGTGATGGCCGCCTCGCTGCTCACCCTGTTCCTCAACATGGGCGCCCAGCTGGGCTTCTGGACGATCCTGATCGCCCACATCATGTTCTGCCTCAGCTTCGTCGTGACCGCCGTCAAGGCGCGCGTGATGTCGATGGACCCCAGGCTGGAGCAGGCGGCGCAGGACCTGTACGCCGGCCCCTTCCAGACCTTCGTCCGGGTCACGCTGCCCATCGCGGCCCCCGGGATCGCCGCCGGCGCGCTGCTCGCCTTCGCGCTCTCCTTCGACGATTTCATCATCACCAATTTCAACGCGGGTTCCACCGTCACCTTCCCCATGTTCGTCTGGGGATCGGCCCAGCGTGGCACGCCCGTTCAGATCAATGTCGTCGGTACGGCCATGTTCGTGATCGCCGTGCTGTTCGTTCTGGCCTCCATGGTCATCGGCAACCGCCGAAACCGCCGCAAGGCATAGCGCATTCGCAGCGCATTCGCAGCGCATTCGTAGGGAGTTGAAATCATGGCCCCGAGCGCCATGAGTCGCAGCAACGACTGGACGAGATCCCTTTCCGACGCCCAGCCGGTCCCGTACTGGCTGGACGACCCCGGCCGCCCCCGCCCGCAGCCCGCCCTGACCGGCCCCGAGACCTGCGACCTGCTGGTCGTCGGCGGCGGCTACAGCGGACTGTGGACCGCGCTGATCGCCAAGGAGCGCGACCCGGCGCGGGACGTGGTGCTGCTGGAGGGCCGCGAGGTGGGCTGGGCCGCCTCCGGCCGCAACGGCGGCTTCTGCGCCGCCTCCCTCACCCACGGCCTGTCCAACGGTCTCACCCGCTGGCCGGACGAGATCCACCGGCTGGAGGAGCTGGGCGCCCGCAACCTCGACGCGATCGAGACGGCGGTCGCCCGCCACTCGCTCGCCTGCGACTTCGAGCGCACCGGCGAGATCGACGTCGCGACCGAGCCGTACCAGGCCCGGGAACTCGAAAACTGGTACGAGGAGATCCGCGCCAGGGGCCTCGCCGACGGTGTCGAGTACCTGGACGCCGAGGCGGTACGGGAGCAGGTCGACTCCCCGACCTTCCGTGCGGGCCTGTACGACCGCCGGGGCGTGGCCATGGTCAACCCCGCCAAGCTCGCCTGGGGCCTCAAGCGGGCCTGCCTCGACCTCGGCGTCCGCGTGTACGAGAACACCCCGGCGCTCACCCTGCGGCCGTACGGCGCCGGCATGGCCGTACGCACCCCCTACGGCGGCGTCCGCTCCCGTACCGTCGCGCTCGGCACCAACATCTTCCCGAACCTGGTCCGCCGGGTGCGCTCCTACACCGTCCCGGTCTACGACTACGCCCTGATGACCGAGCCGCTCACCGACGCGCAACTGGCCTCGGTCGGCTGGAAGAACCGGCAGGGCCTCGGGGACAGCGCCAACCAGTTCCACTACTTCCGGCTCTCCGCCGACAACCGGATCCTGTGGGGCGGCTACGACGCGATCTACCCGTACGGCGGCCGGGTGCGCGCCGAGTACGACGACCGCCCGGAGACGTACGCCAAGCTCGCCGGGCACTTCTTCACCTGCTTCCCGCAGCTGGAGGGTGTCCGCTTCACCCACGCCTGGGGCGGCGCGATCGACACCTGCTCCCGCTTCTCGGCGTTCTTCGGCACCGCGCACCAGGGGAAGGTCGCCTACGCGGCCGGTTACACCGGGCTCGGTGTGGGCGCCACCCGGTTCGGCGCCGAAGTGATGCTCGACCTGCTGTCGGGGGAGCGCACCGAGCGCACCGAACTGGAGATGGTCCGCAGGAAGCCGCTGCCGTTCCCGCCCGAGCCCTTCGCCTGGACCGGCATCGCGCTCACCAAGTGGTCGCTGGCCCGCGCGGACGCGCACGGCGGCCGGCGCAACCTGTGGCTGCGGACCATGGACAGGCTGGGGCTCGGCTTCGACAGCTGAGCCGCGCGAGGGGTTGACAACAGAATTGGTCTGGACCAAATTGGGCGCGCTCCACCCTCCTCATCTCCCCCATGTACGGAGGCACTTGTGGAACGCTCCGGATCTTTCGCCCGCCGCCCCCTCGTCGCGCTGCTCACCGCCGCGGCTCTCGCGGCGTCCGGCATGACCGCGTTCTCGTCGGCCGCCCGCGCGGCCGACGCGGACCTCGCCCGCAACGGCGGCTTCGAGTCCGGTCTCGACGGCTGGACCTGCACGGCCGGCACGACCGTGACCTCGCCCGTCCACAGCGGCACGGCCGCCCTCAAGGCCACCCCGGCGGGCGCCGACAACGCCCGCTGCGCGCAGACCGTGACCGTGAGACCGGACTCCCAGTACACCCTCTCCGGCCACGTCCGCGGTACGTACGTCCACCTGGGCGCGAGCGGCACCGGCACCACCGACGTCTCCACCTGGGCGCAGTCCGCCCCCGACTGGCAGCGGCTCGCGGCCACCTTCCGCACCGGCCCGTCCACCACCAGGGTCACGATCTACACCCACGGCTGGTACGGCACGGGCGCCTACCACGCCGACGCCGTCTCGCTCACCGGCCCGGGCGGGGAGGCGGGACAGCCCCCGGCGGCCCCCGCCGGCCTGACGGCCGGATCCGTCACCTCCTCCAGCGTCGCCCTGTCCTGGTCACCCGTCCCGAGCGCGACGAGCTACGCCGTCCACCGCGACGGCGCCAAGGTCCGCACGGTCACCGGCACCTCCACCACCGTGACCGGCCTGACCCCCTCGACGGCGTACGCCTTCCAGGTCACCGCGGTCAACGACGCCGGCGAGTCCGCACGCTCCGCCACGGTCACGGCGACGACCAGCGAGGGCTCGGACGGCGGCGGCTCCAACCTCCCGGCCCACGCCCTGGTCGGTTACCTTCACGCCAGTTTCGCCAACGGCTCGGGTTACACGCGCATGGCCGACGTGCCCGACAGCTGGGACGTCATCGACCTGGCCTTCGGCGAGCCGACCTCGGTCACCTCCGGCGACATCCGCTTCGAGCGCTGCCCGGTCACCGAGTGCCCGAACGTGGAGAGCGACGCCGAGTTCAAGGCGGCGATCAAGGCCAAGCAGGCGGCCGGCAAGAAGGTGCTGATCTCCATCGGCGGCCAGAACGGCCAGGTGCGACTGACCACGACCGCCGCCCGCGACACGTTCGTCTCGTCCGTCTCGAAGATCATCGACGAGTACGGGGTCGACGGCCTCGACATCGACTTCGAGGGCCACTCGCTGTCCCTGGACGCCGACGACACCGACTTCGAGAACCCGAAGACGCCGGTGATCGTCAACCTCATCTCGGCCCTGAAGACGCTCAAGGCCAAGTACGGCGACGACTTCGTGCTGACGATGGCCCCCGAGACCTTCTTCGTGCAGCTCGGCCACCAGTACTACGGCACGGGCAAGTGGGGCGGCCAGGACCCGCGCGCGGGCACCTACCTCCCGGTCATCCACGCCCTGCGCGACGACCTCACCCTGCTGCACGTCCAGGACTACAACTCGGGCCCGATCATGGGCCTCGACAACCAGTACCACTCCATGGGCGGCGCCGACTTCCACATCGCGATGACCGACATGCTGCTCACCGGCTTCCCGGTCGCCGGCGACGCGGACAACGTCTTCCCGCCCCTGCGCCCGGACCAGGTCGCCATCGGCATGCCGGCCTCCACCAACGCCGGCAACGGATACGTCTCCCCGGCCGAGGTCACCAAGGTCCTGAACTGCCTGACCAAGAAGACCGACTGCGGCTCCTACGCGACCCACGGCACCTGGCCCGCCCTGCGCGGCCTGATGACCTGGTCGATCAACTGGGACCGGTTCGGGAAGTGGGAGTTCCAGAAGAACTTCGACGCGTACTTCGGCTGACCGGCGGCGCGGTGCGGCCGGCCACCGACGCGACTCCGGCCAGCAGCACCGCGCCCAGGCACCAGCCGGCCACCACGTCCAGCGGCCAGTGGTAGCCGCGGCGCACCAGCCCGTAGGAGGCGCCGAGGACCAGGACCGCGCAGAGTACGGCGAGCACACGGCGGACGGCCGGCGAGCGCAGCGGCCCCAGGAGCAGCAGCGCCGCCGCGCCGTACGCGACGACCGCGGTGGCGGTGTGGCCGGAGGGGTAGTAGCCGACGGCCGGAGGCACGGCTGGGGTGCCGGGGCGGTCGGTCCACTCCTTCAGCGGGACGACCAGCGCCGGCACCAGGACCATCGCCAGGGCCCCGGCGAGGGGCGGCAGCCACCAGCGGTCCACACCACTGGCGTGTCCGTGCCACGTGGCCGAGGCCAGCGCGACGGCGAGGACGGGTACGGCCACCTGAACGTTGCCGAGGTCGGCCAGCAGCTCGGAGAACCGGTCCGGGTGGACGAGTGCCCTGCTCAGCCGCTCGTCCACCCCGATCAGCGGGCCGTCGGCGAGGACCTGCCAGGTGATCAGCGCGAAGAGGAGCACGGGCAGCCCGAAGAGGGCGGAAAGTGTGCGAGGGCGGGGGGAGGCCGGCATGCCGCCCAGCTTCGCAGGACCGCCGACGGGAAACACCGAAGGGCCGGCACAAGGGGGGGAGTGTGCCGGCCCTTCGGCGAACCACCGTCCCGGGTGCCGAAACGGCCGTCCTGACCGGAACGCCGCGCGCCCCGGGGGGTGTGGGGCGGGCGACCGTCCGATCGGTGAGGAGACCCGGAACCCTCGGGTTCCGGTTGTGTGCGCGAGGCACGACCAGGTCGAAGCTGGGGAGGCCTCGGCCTGAGATTCCGCCCACAGTCCCCTGTGGGCGGGGTGTATCTCTCATCTGCGTAGAACCTACGACAGGGGGTGCGCTCAGGACAGGGGCATCGGCGTCCTGTCATCCACCCCGCACACCTTCTTCACACGCTCTGCGGTTCGCCGCGCCAGGCGTGCGAAACGCAGCTCAGATGGGCGTTCGGGCGCTCGCGCACGTGGTCGCCCGGGCGCCCCTTCAGGTGCTCGCCCGGGCTCCCGGGCACGTGCTCGTTCAGATCCGGGCGAAGCTCTGCTCGATGATGTCGAGGCCCTCGTTCAGCAGGTCCTCGCCGATCACCAGCGGGGGCAGGAAGCGCAGCACGTTGCCGTAGGTGCCACAGGTCAGGACCAGCAGGCCCTCCTGGTGGCAGGCCTTGGCGAGCGCGGCGGTCGCCTCGGGGTCCGGCTCCTTGGTGTCGCGGTCCTTCACCAGCTCGATCGCGATCATCGCGCCGCGGCCCCGGATGTCGCCGATGGCGTCGAACTTCTCGGCCATGGCGGTGAGGCGGGACTTCATGATCGCCTCGATGTTCCTGGCCTTGGCGTTGAGGTCGAGCTCCTTCATCGTCTCGATGGCGCCGAGCGCACCGGCGCAGGCCACCGGGTTGCCGCCGTAGGTGCCGCCCAGGCCCCCGGAGTGCGCGGCGTCCATGATCTCGGCGCGGCCGGTGACGGCGGCGAGCGGCAGGCCGCCGGCGATGCCCTTGGCCGTGGTGATCAGGTCCGGGACGATGCCCTCGTCCTCGCAGGCGAACCACTGGCCGGTGCGGCAGAAGCCGGACTGGATCTCGTCGGCGACGAAGACGATGCCGTTGTCCTCGGCGAACCGGCTGACGGCGGGCAGGAAGCCCTTGGCCGGCTCGATGAAGCCGCCCTCGCCGAGCACCGGCTCGATGATGATCGCGGCCACGTTCTCCGCGCCGACCTGCTTGGTGATCTGGTCGATGGCCTGGGCGGCGGCCTCCGGACCGGCGTTCTCGGCGCCGGTCGGCCAGCGGTAGCCGTAGGCGACCGGCACGCGGTACACCTCGGGCGCGAAGGGACCGAAGCCGTGCTTGTACGGCATGTTCTTCGCGGTCAGCGCCATCGTGAGGTTGGTACGGCCGTGGTAGCCGTGGTCGAAGACGACGACCGCCTGCCGCTTGGTGTACGCACGCGCGATCTTGACGGCGTTCTCGACGGCCTCGGCGCCGCTGTTGAACAGGGCCGACTTCTTGGCGTGGTCGCCCGGCGTCAGCTCCGCCAGCGCCTCGGCGACGGCGACGTAGCCCTCGTACGGCGTCACCATGAAACAGGTGTGGGTGAAGTCGGCGAGCTGCGCGGTCGCCTTGCGCACGACGGCCTCGGCGGACGCGCCGACGGAGGTCACCGCGATCCCGGAACCGAAGTCGATCAGACGGTTGCCGTCGACGTCCTCGATGATGCCGCCGGCCGCGCGCGCGGTGAAGACGGGCAGGACGGAACCCACACCCTGCGCGACCACGGCCGTGCGGCGGGCCTGCAGCTCCTGCGACTTCGGGCCGGGGATGGCGGTGACGACGCGGCGCTCCTGCGGAAGGGCGGTCATGGGGGCTCCTGGGGTCTTGCGGTTCTCACGGACGCTTGCCTTCTCTTCTCGCAGGCTAGGACCGGGACGGAGGAGCGGGCATGCTCCATGTGGGCGTTGTCCGCGGAGTCGGTTGTCCGCGATGGACAGGTGGTGGACACGGCGGCATGTGGACACGTCGACGCGGGCCCGGCCGCGTAAGCGGTGAACTCCCCCTGGGAGGGCGTTAGATTGGCTCGCGGATGGTGGATGGAACGGCTGGTCAGGGGGCAAGGGCGATGGACAGCGACGGGAACCGGGACGCGCGGGGTACGCACGCGAATCCTGTACCGCGTCCGGCGGGGCCTCCACAGGTGCCCGCCGTGCCACCGCGGCCGGCCGGCGCGCCCGGCACGCCGGGGGTGCCAGGGATGCCGGGCGTGCCGCCGCTGCCCGACGGCTCCGCCTTCCTGTCCTGGCTGCGCACCCCGCGCCCTCAGGCGCTGCCCGGGGTGTGGCGGTTCGGGCACCGGCCGCGGCCGGAGGAGGAGCCGGAGCGCGTGCCGGGACGGCAGCTGCTGAGCGGGGCACTGATCGCCTTCCTCGTCGGCTGGCTGATCTGGTCGCTGCTGTGGAACGGCTACCTGGGGGGCTGGTGGCTGCTGCCCCTCTTCGCGATGATCCCGGACAGCTGGGCCGAGCCGCACAGCTTCGCCTCGGTGGTGGTCGTCTACGCCTACTACGTGCTGATCGCCGGCGCCATCATGGTCGGCGTCGGCCGGCTCGGCCGCTGGGGCGAGATCTGGCGGCGCTACGGCCCGCCCGCCTGGCGTCGTGCCGCCCCGGCCGGCGGACCCCCGCCGGTCCCCGAGGAAGACCCCGCCGCCTGGCCCGCGCTGCGCGCCGCCGGTGCCCACGACGCCGCCGAGCGGCTCGCCGCCGACGCGCGCTCGGGGCTCATGCGGGACGTCGACCACGCCCGCATCACCCGCGCCTGGCAGGGCGTGCTCGGTGGCCGGCACACCCTCGCCACCTTCACCGGCGCGGTGCTCTCCCACGGTGCCGGAGCCTGCCCGCATCCCTCGGGCGCCCGTGACCTGCCCGTCCGGCAGGCCCGGCACGACCTGGTCACCGGACAGGTACGGATCGGCACGGCCTCCGACGACGCCCGCAACCCCTACGCCTACCGCGGTGCCGGCCTCGCCGTCGGCCCCGATCTGCTCGGCACCTCCCTGCTCGCCGTCGGGCCGGCGGGCTCCGGGAAGACCGGCAGCGTCGTACGGCCGCTCACCGAATCGCTGTGCCTGAACGCGCTCGCCGGACGCGCCGCGGTCGTCGTGGTAGGCGCAGCGGGCGCGGACCTCGGCCCGGCCGACGCCTACGACGTGGTCGTACGGATCGGAAACCCGGACTCCGTGTACGACCTCGACCTGTACGGCGGCACCACCGACCCGGACGAGGCCGCGGTCGTACTCGCCGAAGCCCTGGCCGGAGACCTCGCCGAGCCCCACCCGGGCGGCGACACCCGCCGCTCCACCACGGTCCTCGCCCAGCTCCTGGGCCCCTTCCGAGCGGTGCACGGGCGCTTTCCCGGCGTACCGGAGCTGCGGCAACTGCTCGACGGGACACCCGGGCCGCTGGCCGACCTGCGTGAGGGACTGCGGGCGGCCGGTCAGGAGTCGCTGCTGCGCGAGCTGGACGCACGCGAGCGGCAGATGGGCCACCCCGGGGACGTGGGCAGTGTGCTGGCCGACCGGGTGGCGCTGCTGGACCGGCCCGCCTTCGCCTCCTTCTTCGACACCTCGGGACAGTCCCGGCCCTTCTCGCTCAAGGCCCTCGACCACCCGGTGCGAGTCCGCGTCGACCTGCCCGAACGCGGCCACGCCGAGGCCTCGCGGATGCTGGCCCGGCTGATCCTCGCCCAGTTCACGGCGAGCGTGACGGTGCGCGAGGACCGGTCGCTGTTCGCCTGCCTGGTGCTGGACGACGCGAGCGGTGTGGTGACGCCGGAGGCCGTACGGGGCGTCCAGCGGCTGCGCTCGGCGGGCGCCGGGGTCGTGCTGACCCTGCGCACCCTGGACGACGTACCGCGTCCGTTGCGCGGGCCGCTGCTCGGGTCCATCGGCTGCCGGATGGCTCTGTCCGGGCTCACCCCCTGGGACGGTCAGGACTTCGCCGAGGTGTGGGGCAAGGAGTGGACCGAGGCCCGGGACGTCACCGACCGGCAGATCATCGCCGAGACCCCGGCGGGCAAGGCCGTGCACATGCTGCGCCGGGTGATCACCGGGAAGGCGCCCACCGCGCGCGCGGTGACCGTGCGGCAGGTCGAGCGGGAGAGGTGGTCGGCGTCCGAGCTGGCGCACGCCGTGCCCGCCGGACACGCGGTGCTGTCGCTGACGACCGTCAAGGGGGAGCACGCGCCGCCGCTGCTGGTGGATCTGCGCGGGTGACCTGGCCGGGGCGTGCCCCGGGGACCGTACGGTGAGGCAGAATCGGCACAGGTCGTTCATACGCGGCGGCCAAAAGATCACAGACGTCTCGCATCGCAGACAGGCACCGCACGTCGGACACCGCACGCCACGGACAGACACCGCACGCCACAGGCAGACACCGCACAGACCACAGACGCAGATCCCGAAGGCCCAGGCCCCCATGCCCCCCACGCTCGCCTCCCTCGTCCACCACTCCGCGCTCAAGCTGACCGTGCGCGCGGGCGAGGACGGCCTCGACGTGCCGGTGCGCTGGGCGCACGTCAGTGAGCTCGCCGACCCCGTGCCCTACATGGAGGGCGGGGAACTGCTGCTGATCACCGCGCTCAAGCTGGACGCCGCGGACCCCGAGGCGATGCGGCGGTACGTGAAGCGGCTGGCGGGCGCCGGCGTGGTGGGGCTCGGGTTCGCCGTCGGGGTCAACTACGACGACATCCCCGAGGCACTGGTCGAAGCCGCACGGCAGGAGGGACTGCCACTGCTGGAGGTGCCGCGCCGCACTCCTTTCCTCGCGATCAGCAAGGCCGTGTCCGCCGCGATCGCCGCCGACCAGTACCGCGCGGTCACCGCGGGGTTCGCCGCCCAGCGCGAGCTGACCAGGAAGGCGCTGACCGACGGCCCGGAGGGCTTGCTGGCCGCGCTCGCCGCGCAGGTCGACGGCTGGACGGCGCTGTACGACGCCTCGGGCGCCGTCGTCGCCGCCGCACCGGAGTGGGCGGGCCGCAGGGCCGCGCGGCTCACAGCGGACGTGGAGCGGCTGCGCGAGCGCCCCGCACCTGCCTCCTCCGTCGTCGGCGGAGCCGGGACCGCGGAACACCCGGAAGGCTCCGACCGCGTCGAACTCCACTCCCTCGGCACCTCCCGCAGGCCACGTTCCGCACTCGCCGTCGGTACGGCCGCCGCCCTCGGCACCGCCGAGCGGTACGCCGTGCACTCCGCCATCGCCCTGCTGACGCTCACCACGGAACGCTCGCGCTCCCTGCGCGAGGCCGAGCAGCGCATCGACGTGGCCGTACTGCGCATGCTGCTGGCCGGCGAACCCGACCACGCGCGCACGGTCGCCGGAGACCTGTACGGCGGCCTGCTGGACGCGCCGTTCCGGATGGTCGTCGCCGAGTCGGCGTCGGTTTCCGCCGCGCGCACGCACGCCGGCCCGCAGGCGCCCGTGCCCGCCACCCGGACCAGGTCTTCCGCCGCCGCGCTGGCCGCCGCCGACACCGGCGGCGACCCGCTCGGCGCGCTCGCCGAGGTCGTGGAGTCGGCCGCCGCCCGCTCCGGCGAGTCGGTGCTGGTCGTCCCCGAGGGGGAGCGCCTGGTGGTGCTGGCCACGGACGGGGGCGCGGCCGTCGCGGCCTGCGTCGAGTACGCCTCGGCGCTGGAGGCCGTCCGCCCGGAGCCGATGACGGGCGGCGACGAGGAGGGCCTGGTCGTCGGCCTGTCGGCGCCGTCCGGGCCCATCGCCGCGTCCACCGCCTACAAACAGGCGGAACAGGCCCTGTCGGTGGCCCGCCGGCGCGGACGCGTCTGCGTGGAGCACGAACACCTGGCGGCCGGATCGGTCCTTCCGCTCCTCGCCGACGACGCGGTGCGCGCCTTCGCCGACGGCCTGCTGCGGGCGCTGCGCGACCACGACGCCACCGGCCGGGGCGACCTGGTGGCGTCCCTGCGGGCCTGGCTCTCCCGCCACGGCCAGTGGGACGCGGCGGCGGCCGACCTCGGCGTCCACCGGCACACGCTGCGCTACCGGATGCGGCGGGTGGAGGAGATCCTCGGCCGCTCCCTGGACGACCCGGACGTACGGATGGAGCTGTGGCTGGCCCTGAAGGCGACGTCGACGGACTGACACCCCGCCGGCGGGAGGAGCGGCCGGGCGGCGAGGGGGCAACCTCGTCCGCGACCCCGTCCGGCCGGCCTTCCCACCCGTCCGCACATGGCCACAACGTCGAACCTCCCACCCCCACCACTACGCCCCGGACAAACGCCAGTCACCGCCCTCCGCCCTACCGTGGATCCGCAAGCCACGGACACGTACACACCCCCAACGCGGAAGGGCCGGGACTCACGATGACTTCCACCCACGCCTTCTGGCTCGCCGGCCGCCAGGCCACCGGCGAGGCCACCTTCGACGTCACGTCCCCCTGGGACGGCAGCCGGGCCGGCACGGTGAGCGTGCCGACCGACGCCCAGGTCGAGGAGGCCGTGGCCGCCGCGTACGCCGTACGGGACGAGTTCGCCGCCACCCCCGCCCACCTCCGCGCCGCCGCCCTGGACCACGTCAGCCGGCGCCTGGCCGAGCGCACCGAGGAGATCGCCCGTCTGATCTCCGCCGAGAACGGCAAGCCGGTCAAGTGGGCCCGCGGCGAGGTCGGCCGCGCGGTCTCCGTCTTCCGCTTCGCGGCGGAGGAGGCCCGCCGGTTCAACGGCGGCGAGGCCCAGCGCCTCGACACCGACGCCGGCGGTCAGGGCCGCCTCGCCCTCACCCGCCGCTTCCCCAAGGGCGTCGTCCTCGGCATCGCGCCGTTCAACTTCCCGCTGAACCTGTGCGCCCACAAGATCGCCCCCGCGATCGCCGCCGGCGCGCCCATCATCCTCAAGCCCGCGCCCGCCACCCCCCTCTCCGGCCTGGTCCTCGGCGAGCTGCTCGCCGAGACCGAGCTGCCCGCCGGCTCGTGGAGCATCCTTCCGGTCCCGAACGACCGCATGCCCGCCCTCGTCCAGGACGAGCGCCTGCCGGTCATCTCCTTCACCGGTTCCGAGACGGTCGGCTACGCGATCATGGACTCGGTGCCGCGCAAGCACTGCACCCTGGAGCTGGGCGGCAACGGCGCGGCCGTCGTCCTCGGCGACTGGGCGAGCGACGAGGACCTGGACCGGGCCGCGACGCGCATCGCGACCTTCTCCAACTACCAGGGCGGTCAGTCCTGCATCTCCGTGCAGCGCGTGATCGCCGACGCCTCCGTGTACGACCGTCTCCTGCCGCGCATCGTCGCCGCCGTCGAGGCCCAGGTCACCGGCGACCCGAACGATGACGCGACGGACGTCGGCCCGCTGGTCAGCGAGGCCGCCGCCGAGCGCGTCGAGGCCTGGGTGCGCGAGGCCGTGGAGGCCGGCGCCACCCTCCGCACCGGCGGCAAGCGCGACGGCGCCTCCTACGCGCCGACCGTCCTCACCGACCTCCCGGACGGCACCACCCTCGCCTGCGAGGAGGTCTTCGGCCCCGTCCTCAGCGTCCAGAAGGTGAACGGCGAGACCGAGGCGTTCGCCGCCGTCAACGACTCCAAGTACGGCCTCCAGGCAGGCGTGTTCACCCACGACCTCCAGGCCGCCTTCCGCGCCCACCGCGCCCTTGAGGTCGGCGGCGTCGTCATCGGCGACGTCCCCTCCTACCGCGCCGACCAGATGCCGTACGGCGGCGCCAAGCAGTCCGGCGTGGGCCGCGAGGGCGTCAGGTTCGCGATGGACGACTACACCTACGAGCGGGTCCTGGTCCTGACGGGCCTCGCGCTCTGAATCCACCCTGTGGATCAGCCCTGTGGATCGATCCTGTGGATCAGCGCTGTGGCCGACGGCCTGGTCCCGGTGCGGCGGTGGCACCGTCTGCGATGCGAGGACACTGCCGGCGAAAAGTCCTCAAGGGGCTCATCTGAGCGGAGGGTGAACATTCCGGCGGGAAAGTTCACCCTTCCGGACACCGGGTACCCATGGCACCGCCACGCCCCGGGGGCGGAATCAGCACGGCACCGCCCGGTCGGTACGACGCCGGTCCGGCGCGGCGAGGCCGTCCACCGGCGGCCCGTACCGACCGCCTAGCCACCCACCAGCGCGGCCACCAGGCGGTCCATGGCCGGCCGCGGGTCGGGGGCGCCCGGCCGGCCGGTCATCAGCAGGTGGTGTGCGGTGCCCACGACGGCGAGGGCCACGGTGTGCGGGTCGACGGTGGCCGGCAGCCGTCCGCTGCCCCGCTCGGACTCCAGGTAGCCGGCTATCGCCTCCTGGATCGCGGTGAAGCCCGGCCCGCCGTCCCGCATGGCCTCGCGGACGCGTGACGCCGCGGCCGGGCGGGTCATGGCCAGACCCGACAGAGCCGGGCCGCCGCGGTCGAAGAGCGAGAGGGCGACGGAGACGAGGTTCCCGGCCACCGTGCCCTGCCCGGCGAGTCCCTCCAGGGCCCGCGCCTTCGCCGCCGTCCGGGCGAAACGGTCGAGGCAGAGTTCGGCCACGAACTCGTCCAGCCCCGCGAAGTGCCTGTGCAGCAGCCCCTTGGCGCAGCCCGCCTCGGTGGTGACGGCCCGACTCGTGAGCGCCCCGGGTCCGTCCCTCTCCACGATCCGCTCGGCGGCCGCGAACAGTCGCTCGCGCACGTCCGGCGTCGCCACTCCACGCGGTGACATGGGCCCGCCTTCCTTCCGGTGTCCGGCGCCGCGCGCGGCGCGATCCCCCGGATCGTAAGGGGATTGCCACTATGGGCGCACGCCCATAGTGTTTGGGCGCACGCCCATTCTCCGTCCCGCATCAGGAGGCACTCGTGTCCGAGATCGTCAACACCGAGCAGGCGCAGGCGTGGAACGGCCCCGAAGGGGCCCAATGGGCGCGTGACCAGGACCGGTGGAACGCCGTGAACGAAGGTTTCAACGAACCGCTGCTCGACGCCGCCGGGCTCGCCGAGGGGCACCGGATCCTCGATCTCGGCTGTGGTTCCGGGCAGACCACGCGCCTCGCCGCCCTCCGGGCACCACGGGGCAGCGCGCTGGGCCTCGACCTGTCCGGCCCCATGCTGGCCGAGGCGCGGTCCCGGGCGGCGCGGGAGGGCATCGCCAACGTCACGTTCCAGCAGGGCGACGTACAGGCGTACCACTTCGAGCCGGGCGCGTTCGACGCGGCGATCAGCCGCTACGGCGTCATGTTCTTCTCCGACCCCGAGGCGGCGTTCCAGAACGTCGGACGGGCGCTGCGACCCGGCGGACGACTGGCGTTCGTCTGCCCGGCCGAGCCCTCGCTCAACGGCTGGGTGACGGCCATGTCGGCACTGCGCGACGTCCTGCCGCTCGGTGACTTCGCCGCGCCGGGCCTGCCCGGCATGTTCTCCCTGTCGTCGCCGGAACGGATCCGCGCCGTCCTCGCCGCCGCGGGGTTCTCCACAGTGGCCGTCGACGGGGTCGAGGCATACGGGGCGTGGGGGCACGGAGCCGATGACGCGGCGGAGTTCCTGCTGAACACGGGGCCCGGACGGCACTTCCTGGGCCAGGTCGACAAGGCCGCACAGGAGCGCGCTCGCCAGATGCTCACCGGCCATCTGCGCGGCTACGAGGCGGCCGACGGAACGGTCCGGCTGCGCAGCACCTCCTGGCTGGTCACGGCGGACCGCCCGGCCGGCCCGACGACCACCGCCTAGGGCCCCGGCGAACTGCCCGCCGGTCGGCACAGCAGGTCCCGCAGCGTCGCGTACGAACGGTCCCAGGTCCATTCCGTACGCACCCAGTGGCGGCCCCTCCCGCCCATCTCGCGGGCGAGGCCGGGGTTGCGCAGGAGCCTGATCAGCCGGTCCGCCGTCGCGGCCACCGAGTGGCCGTCGACGACATGACCCGTCTCGCCGTCGCGTACGGCGTCCGGGGCGCCGCCCGAGTCGCCCGCCAGGACCGGGAGTCCGGACGCCGCGGCCTCCAGGTAGACGATGCCCAGGCCCTCCACCTCCAGGCCGCGCCTGCGGGTCCGGCAGGGCATGGCGAAGACGTCGGCGGCGGCGTAGAAGGGCGGGAGCGCGCGATGAGGGTGGCCACCGGCGAAGACGACCGAGTCCAGGACCCCTTCGTCCAGGGCCAGTTGACGCAGTCCGGCGGCGTACGGGCCATCGCCGACCAGGAGCAGTACGGCGTCGGGGACCGCCCTGCGGACCCAGGGCAGCGCCCTGATCAAAGTGTCCTGGCCCTTGCGCGGGACCAGCCGGGCCGCGCACAGGATCACCGGGCGGCGGCCCAGGCCGTACCTGGTCCGGGTCGGGCCGCCGTCCAGTGCCGGGTGGAATGCCGCGGTGTCCACGCCGGGGACCAGTCGGGCGGTCCGGGTCCCGGGTGCGAGGGCCGCCTCGACGGGACCCCGGGTGCTCGCGCCCAGCCAGGTCAGCGTGTCCACCTCCGTGCCGATGCGGCGCAGCAGACCCCGAGCGCAGGGGGTGCGGGCCCACCACACCTCATGGCCGTGGGTGGTGGCGACGGCGGTACGGATCCCGGTCGTCCGCCGGAGCCGGCCCGCCATCAGCCCGAGAGGGGCCGCCGCGCCGAACCACACCCGGTCGCAGCCGTACCGCCGCGCCACGGACGCGGCGTGCGCGGTGGCGCGGGGTGTGGGGAGGAGGGTGCGGGCCCGGTGGCGGATCACCGGGTACGGGAAGGACTCGCCGGAATCCGTCGTCGTGGTCGGTGCGGAGGTGAGGACGACCACCTCCTCGGGCGGGAAGCGGTCGGCCAGCTCCCGGACGAAGGTCTCGATGCCGCCCTGCCGGGGCGGGAAGTCGTTGGTGACGATCAGGGTGCGGGTGCGAGAGCCGCACGTCATGCGACGGCCGCCTTCTCGCAGGGCACGGAAGGCCGGGAAGGAGCGGAAGGCACGGAGGGAATGGCGGCGCCGCGGCCTGCCGGCCGGTACGCCAGTGCGCCGAGCACCAGCGGATAGACCAGGTAACCGAAGCGCGTCGCCGGCATCAGGGCTGTGGCCAGGCCCAGGCCGAGCGCGAGCCGGACGCCCGCCGCCCGCACCGTTCCCGGGGGACGTGCCGCCAGTGAGAGGGCGATCAGCAGCGCGCCCACGGAGAGCAGCACCAGTGCGATCACCGCGCCGCCGGGCACGTGCGACGCCAGCAGACGTCCGGGCAGCGGACTCGCGGCGGGGGAGGCGGTGGCGGTGAGGCCCAGCGGGAAGGCGACGACGTTCCGGTGGAAGGCGGAGGGGTCGGCGAGGGCGAACGGCAGTACCGCGGCTGTCGCGGTGCACACGCCCACGGCCGCGCACCGCAGCGCGGGCCGTCCGCCCCGGCGTACGGCGATCAGGGCGAGCGCCACGGGAAGCGCCGGCCAGGCGGTCCACTTGAGGGCGGCGGCGGCTCCGAGCGCCAGGCCGGCCCGGCCCGGACGCCCCCGCCCGGCGAGTGAGACGCCCAGGCACATCAGGCCGGCCACCGGCAGGTCGATCCCGCCCACCGCCAGAGGCAGCGCGACCAGCGGGCAGGCGAGCAGCCAGGCCCGGTGCAGCCCGGCGCCGGCGAGGGCCGCGACGAACGCGCCGCCCAGCCACCAGCGGGCGTCCCCGGGCAGCATGCCGAAGAGTGCCATCCCGGGCAGGTAGGGGTTGAAGTCGGCCACGGCCGTCGGAGCGGTGACGTACGGGCTCCCGGTCGTGAGCAGCAGCCGCCCCGACCGCTCGACGACAGCCACCTCCAACTGCCCGAGTCCCGCCACCACCAGACAGACCAGCGGCACCACGGCGGCGCCCAGCACGGCGACGGCGCGGGCCGCGCGGCGCGGGCCGGAACCCGGTGTCAGGAACGCCGCGACCACGTACCCCGCGCCCGCCACGCACCCCCACACCCGGTGCGGTCCCACGTCGGACGCCATCGCGAAAACCGGTGCGACCACCGCGCACCCGGCCCACGCACACCGCTCGACGTGTCCGGCGGTGTACTTCGCGGCATACTCCCCAAGGGTCTTCCTCATGTCCGTCGACGCTAGGAATCCGCAGGCCGCACGGCGTCAACCGAGGCTCCGCACCCGGGACTCAACCCGTGGTACGACATCCGCCCGCCATATCGACCCGAGCGGTGACGCGTGCCCCCGTCCCGGCCTGGATCATGGGGGCATGAGTACGTGGCTTCAGCAGCGGTTCCACGCCTGGATCGCCGCGCCCGCCTATCCCTGGGTCAGCGGCGGTGTCCTGACCGCCGGAGCGGTCGTGGAGCTGATCGTCATTCCCGGGTCCATGACGACCACGGTCGGAGTGCTCGTGTCCGCCGTCTCGCTGATGTGGCGACGGTCCTTCCCGCCCGTCGCCGTGCTCACGGTCGCCGCGGGGCTCCTCGGGTTCGCCGGGGACGTCAACCTGTACCTCTCGATCACGGCGAGCGGACTGATCGGCTGCTACTCGCTCGGCCGGAACCGGGTACTGCACCCCGCCCTGGCCGTCGCGGGCGGCGCGCTCGGCGCCCTCTGCGTGAACCTGGTGCACATCAACACCTGGTCGCGGATGGAGCTGCCGGTGCCCGCGCTCTGGGAGAAGGGCTCGCTCAGCCTGTTCACCGAGTCGTTCCTGCTGACGGTGGTCGTCTTCGGCGCCGTGATGATGGGCGACGCGGTCCGCTCCAGGGAGGAGACCCGCACCGAACGCCACCTCGCACAGGCCCAGTTGATAGCGATGGAGCGGCAGCAGGCCGCCGAGGCCGAGCGCGCCGCCATCGCCCGTGAACTGCACGACATCGTCTCGCACTCGGTGTCGATGATCGCCGTGCAGGCCGAGAGCGCCACCTACACCACACCGGGGCTCACCCCCGAAGGCCGCGAGGGCTTCCAGCAGATCGCCGCCACCGCCCGCTCCTCGATGGCCGAACTGCGCCGCCTCCTCGGCGTTCTGCGCGCTTCCCGGGGCGACACGGCCCTCACCGCCCCGCAGCCGACCCTCGACCACCTCCCCGAACTGGTCGAACAGCACCGGACGGTGGGCGGCACCGCGGAGCTGAGGATCACCGGGGACCGCGTGGTGCTGCCCGCCGCATGGGAGCTGTCCGCCTACCGCATCACCCAGGAGGCGCTGACCAACGCACGCAAGCACGCGCCCGGCGCCCGTACGGTGGTGGAGGTCGACTACGGTGCCGGCAAGCTGCTCACGCTGCGCATCCGCGACGACGGCCCAGCGCCGGGCGCCCTCCCGGACACCGGTACCGGTCCCACGCCCGGTTCCGGCCCCATCGCCGTTCCCGGTACGGGGCACGGCCTGACCGGGATGCGGGAGCGCGCGGCCCTCGTCGGGGGCCGGCTCAGCGCGGGCGCGGACCCGGCCGGCGGTTTCCTGGTGGAGGCGGAGCTCCCCTGGGGGACCGGATGACCACCACACGGTGGGAGAAGGAGGCACCTGTGATCAGGGCACTGGTCGCCGACGACCAGGCGGTCGTACGCACCGGCTTCGTGAACCTCCTGGGCACCCAGGAGGACATCGAGGTCGTCGGCGAGGCGGAGGACGGTGCGCAGGCGGTGCGGGTCGCCGGCGAGACCCGGCCCGACCTCGCACTCCTCGACATCCGGATGCCGCACAAGAACGGCATCGAGGCGGCCCGCGAGATCCTGGCCGCGTCCGGCGGCGCGACGAAGGTCCTCATGCTGACGACCTTCGGCCTCGACGAGTACGTGTACGACGCCCTCGCGGCCGGGGCGGGAGGCTTCCTGCTCAAGGACGCCACCTTCCCCGAACTGCTGCACGCCGTGCGGGTGGTGGCGGGCGGCAACGCCCTGCTCTCGCCCGAGATCACCAAGCGGCTGATCGCCGAGTTCGTCCACACGCGCGCGTCGTGGCTGCCCGTCCACTCGGCGGGCGACCTCACGGCCAGGGAGACCGAGGTGCTGACCCTGATCGCGCGGGGGCTGTCCAACGCGGAGATCGCGGGACGCCTCACCATCACCGACCACACCGTGAAGACCCACATCAACCGGCTCTTCGCCAAGCTGGAGCTGCGGGACCGGGCCCAGGCCGTGATCGTCGCCTACGAGATGGGCCTGGTCCGGGCGGGAGGCGAGTCGGGGGCCCGGCGCCGGTAGACACCGGTGCCGGGCCCCTTCATCGTGCCGGCTTCCTCCGGACCCTCAGCCGGAGAAGCCGACGTGCGCGAGCCGCAGAGAGCCGCGCAGCCTGATGCGGAGATCGTGTACGCCCTCGGCGGTCAGCGGGGCGTCGAGCTCCGTGTAGTCGTACGGTCCTGAGGTGGGCGACTCCAAAGACAGCACCGCCGACGCGGGGCCGCCGTCGAGGGCGATCTCCACGGTGCCCTCGCCGCCCGCCACCGTCACGGTCACGCCGGTGACACCGGGGCCGAAGTCGCAAGCACGGTAGAGCAGTTCGCCTGTCCGGTCCGCCACCGGCGTCACCGCGTCGCCCGCCGCCTTCGTCCGGTCGACGATCTGGGTGCCGCCCTGCTCGTCGAAGCCGGCCGCCTCCAGGCCGCGTTCGCGGACCGGGCGCGGCGTGGCGGGCTCGCCGTCGAGGGTCACGGCCGCCGACAGGCGTACGTCCTCGCTGGAGGCGCCCACCAGCAGTGCGTACGGGCCCGGCTCGAGCCGCCACCGGTCGTGCGCGACGTCCCAGAACGCGAACGCGGACAGCGGGACTTCGAAGGAGACCTCCGCCGTGGCACCCGGGGCGAGGGTGACCCTGCGGTGGGCCAGCAGTTCGCGGCGCGGGCGCGGGACCGACGGGTTCTCGGCGCGGGCGTAGAGCTGGGCGACCTCGTCGGCGGTGACGCTCCCGGTGTTGGTGACCGTGAAGGAGACGGACACCTTCCCGTCCCCGGCCCGCGCCGCCAGGTCCGCGTACGCGAAGGACGCGTACGACAGGCCGTGCCCGAAGGGGAACAGCGGCGTTCCCTCGAAGTACAGATAGGTCTGGCGGCTGCCGATCACGTCGTAGTCGAGCAGGTCCGGCAGGTCGGCGTCGTCGGCGTACCAGGTCTGCGGGAGCCGCCCGGCGGGGGAGACGTCACCGGCGAGGACCCGGGCCAGCGCGGTGCCGGCCGACTGGCCGCCGTGCGCGGTCCACAGCACCGCCGGAAGCGCCTGAGCGTCGACGGCGTACGGGTAGGCGGACACCAGGGCCAGCACGGTGGCGGGATTCGCGGCACGGGCCGCGCGCAGCAGGCGTTCCTGGTGGGCGGGCAGCCGCAGCGTCGTACGGTCCTCGGTCTCCCGGCCGTTGATGTGCGGGTCGTTGCCCGCGACCACCACGACCACGTCCGCCTCCGCGGCGGCCCGCGTCACCGCGTCCTCGCCGCGCTCGGCGACGACCAGCTCGAAGACCTCCGGGGCCCCGGCGCCCGAGGAGGCGTCCGAGTCGCCGGAGGAAGCGTCCGAAGAGGCGTCCGCGGCGGCAACCTTCACGCCGTCGGCGGCGACCTGGACGTGACGACCCGTTCCCAGGTGCCGGAGGAGGTGCCCGTCGCCGTGCGGTTCCAGGCGGAACGTCTCCTGCACGACCCAGCCGCCGGGCTGGTCGGCGGAGGCGCGGAGGTAGCCGTCCTCGGCGACGGAGAGATAGCGGCCGTCCGGCGCGCGCAGGGTGAGGACGCCGTCACCCCAGTCGACGAGCGCGAGTTCGGTGCCGTCGGCGTCGGTGGTGAGGGGCGGCAGGTCGGTGCGGCCGGCGAGCAGCGCCGGGTCGAGGGCGCCCTCGGCGCCGCGCGCCTCGTCGGGGGAGTCGTCCGACGGGGGTACGTGCAGGAACGTACCGGCCGAGGTCCTCAGCCGGACCCGGTCCACGCCCTCCGCGAAGCTCACGTGTTCCGCGCCGAACCGCTCGTACAGGCCCTCCAGCGGGGTGGAGCGGTGGATGAGCGTGCCGCTGTACCAGTCGAGCTTGCACTCGTCGGCGAGCAGACCGACGACGGCGACCCGGGTGCCGTCGGCCAGCGGCAGCACACCGTCGTTCTTGAGCAGGACGACCGCCTGCTCCGCCGCCTCCCGCGCGAGCGCCCGGTGCTCCGGTGTGTCGAAGGCGGCCGAGTCCGCGTGGGGGTCGTGCTCCGGGTCGAACTCGCCGAGCCGGAAACGGACCGACAGCTGCCGGCGCACGGCCGCGTCCACGTCCGCCTCGGTCAGCAGGCCCTGGTCGAGGGCGCCCCGGACACGCGCGACGATCTTCGAGGAGTCCGTGCCGTGGTCGGTGAAGCTGTCCACCCCGGCCCGCAGCGCGGCGGCGGTCGCCTCCTCGTGGGTGTCGAAGTAGTGCTCGGAGTCGACCAGGTTGGAGGGGGCGCCGGCGTCGGAGCAGACCAGGAGGTCGTCCTCGGTCCAGGCGCGCAGATGGCTCTCCAGGTAGGGGGAGACGTGGTTGGGGCGGCCGTTGACCAGGTTGTACGCCGGCATCACCCCGGCCACCGCGCCCGCCTCGACCGTCTCGCGGAAGGCCCGCAGGTCGTACTCGTTCAGAACGCGCGGGCGGACGGACGACGAGCACGTGTCCCGGTCCGTCTCGTTGTTGTGCGCGAGCCAGTGCTTGAGGACGGGCGCGGTGCGCCAGTACGTCGGATGTTCGCCGCGCAGGCCGCGGGTGTAGGCGGTGGCGATGGCCGAGGTGAGCTTCGGGTCCTCGGAGTAGCCCTCCTCGCCCCGGCCCCACAGGGGGTGGCGCAGCAGGTTCACGGTCGGGGCCCAGACGTTGAGGCCGACGCGGTCGTCGCGGGCGCGCATCGCCCGGGTCTCCTTGGAAACCGCCTCACCGACCCGGCGCACCAGGTCGTCGTTCCAGGTGGCTCCAAGGCCTACGGCCTGCGGGAACACGGTCGCCGGGCCCATCCAGGCCACGCCGTGCAGCGCCTCCTGGCCGGTGCGGAAGGCGGCGATGCCGAGCCGTTCGACGGCGGGCGCGAACTGGTGCAGGAACGCGGTCTTCTCGTCGAGCGTGAGCCGCGACATCAGGTCGTCGACGCGCTTCGCGAACGGCAGGTGCGGATCACGGAAAGGCGGCGCGGGCGGCGTGGGTGCGGTCACGTGGAGTTCCCCTTGCGATGGAGCGGTGAGACGCTTTCGAAGCGCTTCGATGCTCATCGGCGCCGGGGGTGGGTGTCAAGACACTTCCGTGCATCACCTCCGACTTGTCATGGCAACCCATGCGTCACATGACCCGGTTGGGTGGGTCCCGTCCTCCCTACACGTCGGAGGAATTCTGCAATCGACTCTTGTGCACCCCCAGGCGTTCACTTAACCTCACAGCAACATCGAAGCGCTTCGACTAAGAGGCTCTGACCCGGAAGTGCACCTGGGGGTGCGACGTCAGCCGGGCATTCCTCCGACGACCGCTTCAGCTCAGCCAGTTCCACTCAAGACACCGCAGCCGACGGCCACCGCCGGGTGTCCTGGTGCGCCACGAAGGGTTGACGCAATGACGCCGAACGCCGCCTCCGGTCCCAGCCGGAGAAAGTTCCTCGCCTCCACGGCGGTAGCCACCGCAGCGGTGGCGGGAGGGATGCCGCTGCTCTCCGCCTGCGGCGGTGGGTCGGACGGAGGTTCGCGGGACGGCACCACGTCGGGCAATGACGCCAAGAAGCTGCTGCCGGCGTACGTGGCCAGCAACGTGGTCACCCCCGACATCCCCAGCAAGAACGGCTCCGCGGTCGGCTTCACCGGCAAGCTCGACCTCGCGGGTCTGAAGACCTCGGTGCCGAAGAAGCTCGGCAAGGGCGGCAAGGTCACCGTCATGTCGCCGTTCTGGGGGTCCCCGCCGAAGGACGGCAACGCCTACTACAAGGCGATGAACGACCTCATCGGCGTCGACGTGGTCTGGCAGAACCAGGACGGCAACACCTACGACCAGAAGCTCGGCGCGGTCCTCGCCTCCAGCGAGGTGCCCGACGTGGTGGTCGTGCCCGGCTGGAACATGACCGGCAAGATACCCAGCGCCATCATCAGCAAGTTCGCCGACCTGGGCCCCTACCTCTCCGGTGACGCGGTCAAGGACTTCCCCAACCTCGCGGCGGTCCCCACCGACGCCTGGCAGCGCTCCATCTTCGGCGGCAAGCTGCGCGGCCTGCCGATGCCGTCCTCGTACGTGTCCGGCATCGTGCCGATGTACCGCCAGGACATCTTCGAGAAGGAGGGCTACGAAGTCCCCCGGTCCTGCGACGAGTTCATGGCGCTGGCCAAGGAGGCCACCAACGCCAAGGCCAAGCGCTGGGCCTGCCTGGACATGAAGTGGACCGCCATGAACGCCTTCGGCGTGCTCTCCGGCAACGAGAAGTCGCTCGGCTGGAACCAGGTCGACGGCAAGCTGGTCTACCGCATCGAGACCGACGAGTACCTCGAGGCCCTGGAGTGGACGCGCAAGCTGTTCGCCGCAGGCGTCGTGCACCCCGACGCCCACCTGGGCAAGAGCAACGCCAACGACCCCGGGCCCAAGTTCGCCGCCGGCGAGTTCCTCATCTACAACCAGGACATCTCCCAGTGGTGGAGCCGCACCGCGGAACAGGCCGTCCAGAACCCCGAGTTCAAGATCTGGGGCATGGACTTCTTCGGGCACGACGGCGGTGAGCCCACGCTGTGGGCGCAGAACCCGGCGAGCATCTTCGCCTTCGTCAACAAGAACGCGTCCGAGTCCGTGATCCGCGACGTGCTGGCCGTCGCCAACGTCACCGCCGCGCCGTACGGCACCAAGGAGTACATGGCCACCAACTACGGCGTGGAAGGCACCCACTACACCGTCAAGGACGGCGTGCCCGCCAAGACCGACCAGGGCAACATCGACGTGATGAACGCCTACGTGATGATCGCGAGCCCCGCCGCGACCATCGCCCACCCCGACTTCCCCGAGGTCGCCAAGGGCCAGGTCGAGTGGCAGCAGCGGATGGGTGCGCTCACCAAGAAGCCGACGTTCTACGGCATGCAGGTCACCGAGCCCGCCCGGTACACCAACCTGGCCAACGACTTCGAGCAGCTGGAGGACGACATCGTCCGCGGCCGCAAGAAGATCGGCGACATGCAGCAGGCCGTCTCCGACTGGAAGAGCAAGGGCGGCGACAAGCTGCGGGACTGGTACAAGAAGCTGCTCGACGACAACGGCACGGCGGCGAGCTGACGGTACCGAGGCAAGGAGAACGGCCGTGTCCCACAACACGGTGCCTCGGACCAGAGCCGAGGCCGACGCGACGAAGAAGACCCCGGCGGCGTCCGACGACGCCGCCGGCCCCCGCCAGGCGAAGCCGCCCACGGGGAAGCTGAGCCTCAGACTCAGGTTCCGGCGTGACCGCGTGCTGGTGCTGATGACACTGCCGGCCATCCTGCTGGTGCTGCTCTTCAACTACGTACCGATCCTCGGCAACGTCGTCGCCTTCCAGGAGTACGACCCCTACATCAGCGAGAACGGGATCGTCTCCATCCTGAACAGCCCGTGGGTGGGCCTGGAGAACTTCCAGCGCATCTTCGAGGACTCGGCCTTCTGGAACTCCGTACAGAACACGCTGCTGCTGTTCGTCCTCCAGCTGGTGCTGTACTTCCCGATCCCCATCCTGCTCGCGCTGCTCATCAACAGCGTGGTCCGGCCCCGGGTGCGGGCGATCTCGCAGGCCATCCTCTACCTGCCGCACTTCTTCTCGTGGGTGCTGGTCATCGCCGTCTTCCAGCAGTTGTTCGGCGGTGCCGGGCTGCTGTCCCAGCTGCTGCGCGACCACGGGTACGACGGCCTCAGCCTCATGACCGACCCGGAGACCTTCAAGTTCCTGGTCACCGCGCAGAGCGTGTGGAAGGACGCCGGCTGGGGGATCATCGTCTTCCTCGCCGCGCTCGCCTCGGTCAGCCCCGACCTGTACGAGGCCGCCGCGATGGATGGTGCGAACCGCTGGCGCCGCATGTGGCACGTCACGCTGCCCGCGCTGCGCCCGGTCATCGCCCTGCTGCTGGTGCTGCGCGTGGGTGACGCCCTGACGGTCGGCTTCGAACAGATCCTGTTGCAACGCGACGCCGTCGGACCAGGGGCCGCGGAGGTCCTCGACACCTTCGTGTGGTGGAACGGCGTACGCAACCAGGACTTCGGCTACGCGGCCGCCGCCGGTCTCGTCAAGGGCGTCATCAGCCTCGGCCTGGTCCTGATAGCGAACAAGGTGGCCCACCTCATGGGCGAGCAGGGGGTGTACAAGAAGTGACCGCCGTTCAGGAAGTGACCGCCGCGATCGACAAGCCCGCGCGCGGGCCCAGCCGGTGGGCGGCCCCGCCCCGTCCGGTGTGGGAGGAGAAACCCAGCCGGGTCGGCCTCGCCGGCAAGGGGCTGGTCCTGCTGCTGGCCTGCCTGGCCATCGTGTTCCCGCTGTGGATCGTCGTCGTCACCAGCCTCTCCTCGCGCAAGGCCATCGACGAGGCCGGTGGCCTGGTGATGATCCCGACGGACATCACCTTCGTCGCCTACCAGGAACTGCTCAGCGGCGGCCAGGTCACCCGCGCCGCGCTCGTCAGTATCGGCATCACCCTCGTCGGCACCCTCTTCTCGATGGCGGTGTCGGTGCTGTGCGCCTACGGGCTGTCCCGCAGCGGCTCACTCGGCCACCGCTGGATCCTCATGCTGCTGCTGGCCACGATGTTCTTCAGCGCCGGCCTCATCCCCACCTACCTGCTGGTGCAGTCCCTGGGACTGACGGACACCTACCTCGCGCTGATCCTGCCCAGCGCGATCAGCGTCTTCAACATCCTGGTGCTGCGCGGCTTCTTCATGGGCATCTCGCAGGAGCTGATCGACAGCGCCCGCATCGACGGCGCCGGTGACCTGCGCATCCTGTGGCAGATCGTCCTGCCGCTGTCCCGCGCGGTCGTCGCGGTGATCACGCTGTTCTACGCCGTCGGCTACTGGAGCGCCTGGTTCAACGCCTCCCTGTACCTGAACGACCAGGACATGCTGCCCCTGCAGAACGTGATGATCCAGCTCGTGCAGAAGCAGGAAGCCCCGGTCGGCCTCGGCCAGGCGATCAAGACCGGTGAACTCTCCGGCCTGGCCGTGCAGATGGCGGTGATGGTCATGGCCCTGCTGCCGGTGGCCGTGCTGTCGCCGTTCGTCCAGCGCCACTTCAAGAAGGGGATGCTGACCGGCGCCGTGAAGGGCTGACGCCCTCCTCCCCAGCCCCGTCGTGGCCGGCCGCTCCTGCCCAGCGGCCGGCCGCGGCGGACCCGGCCGCTCCTGTCCGGCCGCCGTCCCCGGCGGACCCGGCCGCTTCGCCCGTCCCCGCCCCGAGCCGCACAGAACGAGGTATGTCATGCATGCGTCCGTGTCACGCAGCCCGAGCCGGCGCGCCGTACTCGCCGGGACCGCGGCCGCCGCCGCGCTCACCGCGGTCCCCTTCGCACCCGGGCGCGCGCACGCCGCCGAGGACACGGCGGACGCCCCCGCCTACCGGTGGCGCAACGTCGTCATCGGCGGTACCGGGTTCATCACCGGCGTCCTCTTCCACCCCCGCGTCCGCGGGCTCGCCTACGCCCGCACCGACATCGGCGGCGCCTACCGCTGGGACGACCGCACCGACCGCTGGATCCCGCTCCTGGACCACCTCGGCTGGGACGACTGGAACCTCCTCGGCGTCGAGGCGATGGCCGTCGACCCCGCCCACCCGAACCGGGTCTACCTGGCCTGCGGCACCTACTCCCAGGCATGGTCGGCGAACGGCGCGGTCCTGCGCTCCGACGACCGGGGCGACACCTGGCGGCGCACCGACCTCACCGTGAAGCTCGGTGCCAACGAGGACGGCCGGGGCACCGGCGAGCGGCTCCTGGTCGACCCGCGCGACAGCGACATCCTGTGGCTGGGCACCCGGCACGACGGCCTCTGGAAGTCCACGGACCGGGGCGCAACCTGGGCCCCCGTCACCGGCTTCCCCGCCACCCCGGCCGCCACCGGCCAGGGCGTCACCCTCCTCGTCGCCGCCGGCCGCACCGTTGTCGCCGGCTGGGGCGACGCCGACGGCACCGCACCGAACCTCTTCCGCACGGCCGACGGCACCACCTGGGAGCCCGTCCCCGGGCAGCCCTCCGGCACCGCGGCCAAGGTCCCGGTCCGTGCCGCGTACGACCGGCACACCCACGAGCTGTACGTGACGTACGCCGACGCGCCGGGCCCGGGCGGCCAGTCCACCGGCAGCGTGCACAAGCTGCGCACGACGGACGGCCGTTGGTCCGAGGTCACGCCCGTCGAGCCCGGCGGTACCACTCCCGAAGGTGCCGCCGACAGCTTCGGCTACGGAGGAGTAGCCGTCGACGCCCGCCGCCCCGGCACCGCCGTCGTCTCCACCAACAACCGCTGGGCGGCGGTCGACACCCTGTACCGGACCACCGACGGCGGCCGCACCTGGACGTCCCTGAAGGACTCCGCCGTCTTCGACGTCTCCGAGACCCCGTACCTCGAGTGGGGCGAGGGGAAGCCCAAGTTCGGCTGGTGGATCCAGGCCGTCGCCCTCGACCCGTACGACTCGAAGCACCTCGTGTACGGCACCGGCGCCACCCTCTACGGCACCCGCGACCTCCGACACTGGGCCCCGCAGATCCGCGGCCTGGAGGAGACGTCCGTGACCCAGCTGATCTCGCCCCCGACCGGGCGGGCTCACCTGCTCAGCGGGGCACGGGACATCGGCGTCATGTACCACGAACGGCTCACGGCGTCCCCGGCGCACGGCATGGCGACGAACCCCGTGTCCGGGTCGGCGACAGGACTCGCGCAGGCGGCGCGCAGACCGGCGTACGTCGTCCGGACGGGCTGGGGCGATCACGGCAACGGCGCGTACTCCCACGACGGCGGACGGACCTGGGCGCCCTTCGCGTCCCAGCCCGGCCTCGCCAAGAGCGCACCGGGACCGATCGCCACCAACGCCGACGGCAGCGTGCTGCTGTGGTCCTTCGTGCACTGGGACGGCACCAGGTACCCCGCCCACCGCTCGGCGGACAACGGCACGACCTGGTCCGAGGTCCCCTCCTTCCCGAAGGGCGCCGCACCGGTCGCCGATCCGGCCGACCCGACGCTCTTCTACGCGTACGACACCGACACGGGAACGCTGCTCGCCAGCACCGACGGCGGCCGCTCCTTCACCGCGCGGGCGACCGGACTGCCCGCCGGTGACGCCCAGTACAAGCTGGTCGCGGCGCCCGGCCGGACCGGCGACCTGTGGCTGAGCACCAAGTACAACGGCCTGTACCGCTCCACGGACGGCGGCCGCGCCTTCACCAAGGTGGAGAGCTGCTGGGCCTCCCACACCCTCGGCTTCGGCAGGGCCGCCGACGGCGCCGGCTACCCGGCGATCTACCAGGTCGGCTCCACCGAGGCCATCACCGCCGTCTACCGCTCCGACGACGAGGCGAAGAGCTGGACGCGGATCAACGACGACCACCACCAGTGGGGGTGGACCGGCGAGACGATCACCGGCGACCCCCGCGTGTACGGCCGCGTCTACCTCGCCACCAACGGACGCGGCATCCAGTACGGAGAGCCACGCTGATGCCCAACCTGTCGGACACCACCCGCCACCGCATCCTCTACGGCGGCGACTACAACCCCGAGCAGTGGCCCGAGGAGACCTGGCACGAGGACGTCCGCCTCATGAAGGACGCCGGCGTCAACTCCGTCACCCTCGGCGTCTTCTCCTGGGCGAAGCTCGAACCGCGCCCGGGCGTACACGACTTCGGCTGGCTGGACCGCCTGATGGACCTGATGCACGCCGGCGGCATCGGCGTCGTCCTCGCCACCCCCACCGCCTCGCCCCCGCCCTGGCTGGGGCACCTGCACCCGGACACCCTGCCCCGCGACGAGGACGGCCGCACCGAGTGGTGGGGCGGCCGGCAGCACTTCTCGCACTCCAGCACCACCTACCGCCGCCACGCCGCCGCCATCACCGAGGCCCTGGCCGCCCGCTACGCCGGCCACCCCGCCCTCACCATGTGGCACATCAACAACGAGTACTGCACCTACGACCACGGCGACGAGGCCGCCACCCGCTTCCGCCGCTGGCTCCAGGACCGCTACGGCACCCTCGACGCACTCAACGCGGCCTGGGGCACCGCCTTCTGGAGCCAGGGCTACGGCGACTGGGCGGAGATCCTGCCGGCCCGCCGCACCCACTACCTGAAGAATCCCACCCAGGTCCTGGACTTCCGGCGCTTCACCTCCGACATGCTCCTGGAGTGCTACGTCGCCGAACGGGACATCGTCCGCCGCCACACCCCGCACCTCCCCGTGACCACCAACTTCATGCCGCTCTGGTCCGGTCAGGACGCCTGGCGCTGGGCCGAGGAGGAGGACGTCGTCTCCGTCGACCTCTACCCCGACCCGCGCGACCCGTTCGGCGCACAGGAGGGCGCCCTGGTCCAGGACATGACCCGTTCCCAGGCCCGCGGCCCGTGGATGCTCATGGAGCAGGCGGCCGGACCCGTCAACTGGCGCGCCGCGAACCACCCCAAGCCGCGCGGCCTCAACCGCCTGTGGTCCCTCCAGGCCGTCGCCCGCGGCGCGGACGCCCTCTGCTACTTCCAGTGGCGCCAGTCGAGGCAGGGCGCCGAGAAGTTCCACTCCGGGATGGTCTCCCACGCGGGGGCCGAGGGCCGCACCTACCAGGAGGTCAAGCAGCTCGGCGCCGACCTCGCGAAGCTCGGCCCGCACGCGGCGGACGCCACGGTCACCGCCGACGTCGCCGTCCTGCACGACTGGCACTCCTGGTGGGCCGGCGCCCAGGACGGCCGCCCCTCCACCGGCTTCGACTACACCGACGTCCTGCGCGCCTGGCACCGCGCGCTGTGGGAGGCCCACCTCACCACCGACTTCGCCCACCCCGAGCACGACCTGACCCCGTACAAGGCGGTCCTCGTACCCCAGCTCTACGCGCTCACGGACGCGGCGATCGACAACCTCCTCGCCTACGTCCGCGGCGGCGGAACCCTCGTCTGCGGCTTCCAGACCGGCGTCGCCGACGAGGACGACCGGATCAGGGCCGGCGGCATGGACTCCCGGCTGCGCGAGCTGTTCGGCATCCGCACCCTGCACGAGTGGTGGCCCCTGGAGGCGGACGGTACGGCCGCCTGCGACGGCTTCCGCGGCACCCTCTGGTCGGAGGAGATCGAGCCCGACGGCACCGCCACCGAGACCGTCCTCTACAAGGGCGGTGAGCTGGACGGACTCCCGGCCGTCCTGCGCAAGGACCGGGCCTGGTACCTCTCCACCCTCCCCGAGCCGGGCGCGCTGCGCGACCTGCTCGCCCGCGTCGCCGCCGAGGCGGGTGCCCACCCCGTGCTCGACCAACTCCCGGCCGACGTCGAGGCCGTACGCCGCGGCGACCTGCTCTTCCTCCTCCACCACGGCCGCGAGCAGGTCACCGTGGACGTGCCGGGCACCCACCGCGACCTGCTGACCGACGCGACCGTCACCGACCGCGTCACCCTCGGCCGCTACGGCGTGGCGGTCCTCACGGAGTCGGCCCGATGACCGGCTCTCCCCTCACAGAGGCGCAGTCACCCGGCGGGCCCGTGCACGGCACCTGGGAGCCCGAGCCCGCCGCCCGCTGGGAGGACGCCTTCCTGAGCGGCAACGGCCACCACGGCGCCCTCGTGTTCGGTGACCCCGACGCCGACCGGGTCGTCGTCACCCACCACACCCTCGTCCGCCCGAACGGCGACGACGAGCACCGTCGCCCGCCCCGGCTCGCCGCCGACCTCCCCGCCCTCCAGGACCGCCTGCTGGGCGGCGACCGGGCGGCCGCCGAGAGCTTCACCGACGGCCGCCCGCTGCGATGGGTACGCCCCTTCCACCCGGCCTTCCAGCTCCGCCTGAACAGACCGCCCGGCGACGCCCACGCCGCCTACCACCGCTCCGTCGACTTCACCACCGGCGAGACGACCGCCACCTGTGGGCCCTGGACCAGCCGCGTCTTCGTCTCCCGCGCCGACGACGTGATCGTCCAGCGCGTCACCGCGCCGCACCTCACCCTCGACCTGTCCCTCGACCCCCGCCTCCCCGGCGCCCCCGCCGGGCTGGGCGTCGGCCACGGCGCCGCCCTCACCCCCGAGGGTGCCCTGCTCAGCCTGCGCGCCCGCTACCCCGGCAGCGACCTGGCGTACACCGGCGTCACCCTGGTCGCCGTCACCGGCGGCACCACGAAACTGGTCCCGCCCGGCGTACTCGTCGAGGGCGCCACGGAGGTACTGCTCCTCACCCGGGTGCACCGGCACACCGGCGAGCTGGACGTGATCACCGAGGGCCGCGCCCTGCGCGACCTGCCGGACGGGACGTCGTACGACCGTCTCCTCGAGAGGCACCTCGCCCTCCACCGCACCGCCTACGACCGTGTCACCCTCGACCTCGCCGCCGACCCCGCCGAACGCGCCCTGCCGGGCTCCGCGCTGCTCGGCCGCCCCCGCGGCACGGCCCTCCTGGAGCGCCTCTTCGCCGCCGGCCGCTACCACCTCCTGTCGGCCAGCGGAATGCTCCCGCCCCGCCTGACCGGCCTGTGGACCGGTGACTGGGACACGGCCTGGTCAGGGGCGTTCACCACCAACGCCAACCTCAACCTCCAGACCGCCTGTGCCGCGGCCGCCGCCCTCCCCGAGGTGACCGAGGCCCACGCCGCCCTGGTCCACCGGCAACTCCCGGACTGGCGGGACAACGCCCGCGCGATCTTCGGCACCCGCGGTGTCGTCGCCCCCTCCCACACGGACGGTGAGTCGGGACACACCTACCACTTCAGCCGCGAGTACCCGCTGCACCTGTGGACGGCCGGCGCGGACTGGCTGATCAAACCCCTCGTCGACCACGACGAGACCCGCGGCGCCCATGACCCCCGCACCACCGCCGTGCTCGCCGAGGCCGCGTTCTTCTACGAGGACTTCCTCACCCGGACCGACGACAGCGGCCACGTGCTCGTCGTTCCCTCCTACTCGCCGGAGAACCGCCCCGCGAACGCCAGTTGGGGCACCGTCAACGCGGCCATGGACCTCTCCGCCGCCCGGCACGCCCTGCTGACCGCCGCCGACCGCCACCCCGAGCACGCCGACCGCTGGCGCGCCCTGGCCGACCGCCTCCCACCGCACCGGACCAACGCCGACGGCGCCCTCGCCGAATGGGCCCGGCCCGGCCTGCGGGACACCTACGACCACCGCCACCTCAGCCACCTCTACGGCGTCTGGCCGCTCGACGAGATCAACCCGTACGACACCCCCGAACTCGCCGAGGCAGCCCACCGGGCCCTCGAACTGCGCGGCGCCGAGAACGACTCCGCCCACGGCCACCTCCACCACGCCCTGATCGCGGCCCGGCTGCGGGACGGCGCCCGGGTCGCCCACGCCCTCGGCCAGGTGCTCGACGGCGACTTCTTCCACGCCTCCCTGATGAGCGCGCACTACCCCCACCGCGACGTCTACAACGCGGACGCCGCGCACGCGCTCCCGGCCGTGCTCATCGAGATGCTCGTGCAGTCCACCCCCGACCGGCTGGTCCTGCTGCCCGCCCTGCCCCAGTCCTGCCCACAGGGCGAGATCAAGGGCATACGCACCCGGTTCGGGGCGGCACTGGACCTCACCTGGACGCCCGACGGCGACGCGACGGCCCACCTGCGCCCCGGCCGCACGCACCGTGTCGAACTCCGGACCCCCTCCGGCGCCGAGCCGCTCGACCTCGTCGCCGGAGAGACCCGCGTCATCAACCTCAAGACGCGGTAGCACCACCGCACCACCGCATCACCCGCACCACCAGCACCTCCCCCCACCCATGGAAGGAAACGCCATGGCACCACGCACCCGCACCCTGACCGCCCTCCTCGCCCCGGCCCTCGCGCTCGGCGCAACCGTCGGCCTCGCCTCCGCCCCCGCCCAGGCCGCCGTGTGGAACTCCTGCGACCAGTGGGGCAACACGCAACTGAACGGCTACACCCTCTACAACAACATCTGGGGCTCCGGCGCCGGCGACCAGTGCGTCTGGGCCGACTCGGGCACCAACTGGGGCGTCCGGGCCGACCACCCGGGCACCGGTGGCATCAAGTCCTACCCGAACGCCAAGAAGGTGATCAACAAGCCGATCACCTCCCTCACCTCGCTCAGCAGCAGCTACGACGTCACGGTCCCGTCGTCCGGCGCGTACAACACGTCGTACGACATCTGGGACACGGACTACGACTACGAGATCATGCTCTGGGTCAACCACAACGGAGCCGTCGGCCCGCTCGGCAGCCCTCAGGGGACGGTCGCCCTCGGCGGCCACACCTGGAACGTCTACAAGGGCGACAACGGCGCCAACGAGGTCTTCTCGTTCCTGCGCACCTCGGATTCGAACTCGGGGAGCGTCCAGATCCTGCCGATCCTGAAATGGATCAAGGACACCAAGGGCTGGATGGGCAACGAGACCATCGGCGACGTGCAGTTCGGCTACGAGATCACCTCGTCGCCCGGCGGCCTGGACTTCCGGACCAACAGCATGTCGGTCAGCAGCGGCTGACGCAGCCTCCTCGCCGGGGCCGGCGGTGCCGTCAGGCACGGTCGGCCCCGGCGCCGGCCCGGCGGGCGCCGAACGGCGGCATGCAGCGCGGGGGCGCCCGACCCCGGGCCGACCCCCGGGCCGACCCCCCGGGGGGATCCCGGGCCGACCCCCGGGCCGGACCCGGGCCGGGGGTACGGGACGCCCACCGGCGACCGCCGCGGGGCTGCTACCCGGCCACCGGCAGTTCGGCCCCGTCCCGCAGGAACAGCGGGATACGGTCCAGCGGCGCGTCGACCGTCACGGCCGCCCCGCCCTCGTACGTCTCACCCGTCCACGCGTCCGTCCACCGCGCACCCGCCGGAAGGTACGTCGTCCGGACCGTGGCGCCCGCCGTCAGCACCGGCGCGACCAGCAGATCCCGGCCGAAGAGATAGGCGTCGTCCACCGGCCAGGCCGCCGGGTCCTCGGGGAACTCCAGGAACAGCGGCCGCATCACCGGCAGCCCCTCCTCGTGCGCCTCCCGCATGACGTCGAGCACGTAGGGCTTCAGCCGCTCGCGCAGCCGCAGGTACTTCTCGAGGACCGGGTACGCCTCCTCGCCGTACGACCACACCTCGTTCGGACCGCCGGTCATGTCCGGGCCCAGCGGCATGCCCGGGTCGCGGAAGCCGTGCAGACGCATCAGAGGCGACAGCGCGCCGAACTGGAACCAGCGGATCATCACCTCGCGGTACGCCGGGTCGTCCGGGTCGCCGCCGTGGAAGCCGCCGATGTCCGTGTTCCACCAGGGGATGCCGGAGAGCGCGGTGTTCAGACCGGCCGCGACCTGGCGGCGCAGGGTCGCGAAGTCGGTGCCGATGTCGCCGGACCACAGGGCGGCGCCGTGGCGCTGACTGCCGGCCCACGCCGAGCGGTTGAGGGTGATCACCTCGTCCACGCCGGCGGCGCGCAGGCCCTCGTCGAAGGCGCGGGAGTTCTCGGCCGGGTACATGTTCCCGACCTCCAGGCCCGGGCCCGCCCAGTAGCGCAGGTTCTCCGGGAAGCCGGGCTTCAGCTCGGGCTCGCAGGCGTCCAGCCAGAAGGCCGTGATGCCGTACTTGTCGAGGTAGTTCTCCTTGACCTTCGACCACACGAAATCGCGGGCCTCGGGGTTGGTGGCGTCGTAGAAGGCCACCTGGACCGTCGACGCGACCTCCTTGTCCGGCCAGTCGGCGTGCGCCATCGGACCGTACTGGGTGCCGATGAAGTAGCCCCGCTGCTCCATGACCGGGTGGTTCTCGCTCAGCGGGGACACCGACGGCCAGACGCTGACCACCAGCTTGATGCCCAGCTCGTCCAGCTCACGGACCATGGCCGCAGGGTCGGGCCACTCGGCGGGGTCGAACTTCCACTCGCCCAGGTGCGTCCAGTGGAAGAAGTCGCAGACGATGGCGTCGATGGGCAGCCCGCGCCGCTTGTACTCCCGGGCCACGGCGAGGAGTTCGTCCTGGGTGCGGTAGCGCAGCTTGCACTGCCAGAAGCCGGCCGCCCACGCGGGCAGCATCGGCGTACGGCCGGTCACCGCGCTGTAGCGGCGCTGCGTGCCGGCCGGGGTGCCGGCAGTGATCCAGTAGTCGATCTGGCGGGCGGAGTCGGCGACCCAGCGCGTGCCGTTGTGGGCCAGCTCCACGCGCCCGATCGCCGGGTTGTTCCACAGCAGCGTGTAGCCGCGGCTGGAGGTGAGGACCGGGATGGAGACCTCGGCGTTGCGCTGGACCAGGTCCACGACCAGGCCCTTCTGGTCGAGGCGGCCGTGCTGGTGCTGGCCGAGGCCGTACAGCTTCTCGTCGTCGTAGGCGGCGAACCGCTGCTCCAGCCGGTGGTGCCCGCCGCCGACGGCCGTGTACAGGCGCGGGCCGGGCCACCAGAAGTGGGCGCGCTCCTCGGCCAGCAGCTCACCACCGTCCGCGGTCCGTACGAAGCGCACCTGTCCCTCGGGATCGACCTCCACGGTCAGCGCCCCGACGGTCAGTGAGCCGTGTCCGTCCTCGATCTTCACGGTGGACTCGGTCGGCGGGGCCTCGGTGAGGAGTGCCCCCGGCAGGCCCTCCAGCACCGGCCCGCCGAGGCGGGCCCGGACCCGGACCGCGTCCGGCCCCCACGCCTCGATGCGGACGGTCTCCTGACGGCCGCTCCACTCCAGCGCGCCGTCCCGCTCGCGGAACGTGCCGACGGTGGGGGAGGACTGGGCGAGGCTGACCTTGGGCTGTGTCTCGGCAGGCTGGTTCACGAGGCAGGCTCCTGGGGGAGTGCGGACATGGCGGTGCCCTGGCACGGGCGGGCCGAGCGGTGACGAGGTGCGTGGGAGGGCGGCCGCGGCGAGCGGGTCGCGTGCGTGACGGCCGGGCGGTGGGCTGCGAACGGGCTGTGGGCTACGAGCGCATGCGTGCGACTGCGTGCGGACGGTGCGCGGTGTGTTCTACGACCGGACGGGTGCCGGCCCCGAGCTGGCCCGGACCGTCAGCTCCGGCGCGAGCAGCACGACTTCGTCGCTCCCGCGCCCGTCCAGTTTGGCGACCAGCTGTTCCACGGCATGCCGGCCCATCTCCTGCGCGGGCACGGCGACCGACGTGAGCCGCACCGAGGCCTGGGTGGCGACCTGCTCGGGGCAGACCGCGACCACCGACACGTCCTCGGGCACCGCCCTGCCCTGCTGGCGCAGCAGGGCGAGCAGCGGCTCGACCGCCGACTCGTTCTGGACGACGAAGCCCGTGGTGTCCGGGCGTTCGTCGAAGACGCGGGCGAGGGTCGCGGCCATCGCGTCGTACCCGCCCTCACAGGGCCGGTGCAGCAGCCGCAGCTCCAGCTCCCGGGCCCGGGCGCGCAACCCGTCCAGGGTGCGTTCGGCGAAGCCGGTGTGCCGTTCGTAGACCGCGGGAGCCTCGCCGATGACGGCGATGTCCCGGTGCCCCAGCTTCGCCAGATGCTCCACGCACAGTGCACCGGTCGCCCGGAAGTCCAGGTCGACGCAGGTCAGCCCGGTGGTGTCGGCGGGCAGACCGATCAGCACGGACGGCTGGTCCGTGCCCCGCAGCAGGGGCAGCCGCTCGTCGTCGAGTTCGACGTCCATGAGGATCATCGCGTCGGCGAGCCCACTGCCGGTGACGCGGCGCACCGCGTCGGGGCCCTCCTCGCCGGTGAGCAGCAGGATGTCGTACCCGTGACTGCGCGCGCTGGTCGCGACCGCGATGGCGATCTCCATCATCACCGGCACGTACATGTCCGTGCGCAGGGGGATCATCAGCGCGATGATGTTCGACCTGCTGCTGGCCAGGGCGCGGGCGCCGGCGTTCGGATGGTAGCCGAGCTTCCGGATGCTCTCCTCGACCCGCTGCCGGGTGGTGGTGGAGATGGACCGCTTGCCGCTGAGGACATAGCTCACCGTGCTCGCCGAGACTCCGGCGTGCTGGGCGACCTCGGCGAGGGTGACCATCCAGCTCTCCAAGCTTTGTGAAGCGCTTCGACAGCGCGCGGGGTGGACGAAAGCGAGTGAGGGTGGTTCGACAGTAGCCTCAGGGAGGGTGGGTGTCCAGAGTTTGTCGAAGCGCTTCGACACCTTTCTTCCGGCTCCGTCTGCCTTCCGTCCGCCCTCCGTCTCCCCTGCGGCCATCGGCCGAACGGCGGTGCGAAGGGTGGTGGGGCCGCCCGGGATCGGGTACATACGATCGGGTAGCACCGACTAGTCACGTACGTCCGCAAGTTCGCGTATGAACAGTCCAGGCGATCTTCGTGGACGTACCTCCCCCGATTGCCGATTCGCGGCGAGGTGAGCCTCATGTCCGCTCCAACCACCCCCTCCTCCCGATCCACCGTCACCGAACGTGAGGCCCGCGAGGTCGCGGAGGCGGCCCGGGAACAGGACTGGCGCAAGCCCAGCTTCGCCAAGGAGCTGTTCCTTGGCCGCTTCCGCCTCGACCTCATCCACCCCCACCCGCTCCCGGCCGACGAGGACGTCCAGCGCGGAGAGGAGTTCCTCGCCAAGCTCCGCGACTTCTGCGAGACGAAGATCGACGGGTCCGTGATCGAGCGCGACGCGCGGATCCCGGACCACGTGATCACCGGGCTGAAGGAGCTGGGCGCCTTCGGCATGAAGATCGACACCAAGTACGGCGGCCTCGGCCTCACCCAGGTCTACTACAACAAGGCCCTCGCCCTGGTCGGATCCGCGAATCCCGCGATCGGCGCGCTGCTCTCCGCCCACCAGTCGATCGGTGTGCCGCAGCCGCTGAAGATGTTCGGCACCGAGGAGCAGAAGGACACGTTCCTGCCGCGCTGCGCCCGCACCGACATCTCGGCGTTCCTGCTGACCGAGCCGGACGTCGGCTCGGACCCGGCGCGACTGGCGACCACCGCCGTCCGGGACGGCGACGACTACGTCCTCGACGGCGTGAAGCTGTGGACGACCAACGGCGTCGTCGCCGACCTGCTCGTCGTCATGGCCCGCGTCCCGAAGTCCGAGGACGGCCAGGGCGGCAAGGGCGGCATCACCGCCTTCGTCGTGGAGGCCGCCTCCGAGGGCATCACGGTGGAGAACCGCAACGCCTTCATGGGCCTGCGCGGCCTGGAGAACGGCGTCACCCGCTTCCACCGGGTGCGCGTCCCGGCCGCCCACCGCATCGGCCCCGAGGGGGCCGGCCTGAAGATCGCCCTGACCACGCTCAACACCGGGCGCCTCTCGCTCCCCGCCATGTGCGTGGGCGCCGGCAAGTGGTGCCTGAAGATCGCCCGCGAGTGGTCGGCGGTGCGCGAGCAGTGGGGCAAGCCGGTCGCGCTGCACGAGGCGGTCGGTTCGAAGATCTCCTTCATCGCGGCGACCACGTTCGCCCTGGAGGCCGTCCTGGACCTCTCCTCCCAGATGGCCGACGAGGACCGCAACGACATCCGGATCGAGGCCGCACTCGCCAAGCTCTACGGCTCCGAGATGGCCTGCCTGATGGCCGACGAGCTGGTCCAGATCCGCGGCGGCCGGGGCTTCGAGACCGCGGCCTCCCTCGAAGCACGCGGCGAGCGCGCGGTCCCCGCCGAGCAGCTCCTGCGCGACCTCAGGATCAACCGCATCTTCGAGGGCTCCACCGAGATCATGCACCTGCTGATCGCGCGCGAGGCCGTCGACGCCCACCTCTCGGTGGCCGGCGACCTGATCGACCCCGACAAGACCCTCTCCGACAAGGCGCGGGCGGGCGCGCAGGCGGGCGTCTTCTACGCCAAGTGGCTGCCCAGGCTCGTCGCCGGACCGGGCCGGCTCCCTCGCTCCTACGCCGACTTCCACCCGTCCGGCCACCAGGACCTGTCCGGACACCTGCGCTACGTCGAACGCGCCGCCCGCAAGCTCGCCCGGTCCACCTTCTACGCCATGTCCCGCTGGCAGGGCCGGATGGAGACCAAGCAGGGCTTCCTCGGCAGGATCGTCGACATCGGCGCGGAACTGTTCGCGATGAGCGCCGCCTGCGTCCGTGCCGAGCACCTGCGCGCCGAGGGCGACCACGGCCGCGAGGCCTACCAGCTCGCCGACGCCTTCTGCCGCCAGGCCCGCATCCGCGTCGAGGAACTCTTCGGCCGCCTGTGGACCAACACCGACGACGTCGACCGCAAGGTCGTCAAGGGCGTGCTGGGCGGCGCGTACCAGTGGCTGGAGCAGGGCGTCGTCGACCCGTCGGGCGACGGCCCGTGGATCGCGGACGCGACACCGGGCCCGGCACAGCGGGAGAACGTCCACCGCCCCATCAGGTAGAACGGTCGCACGTCAGGTCCCCGCCGGGGCCGCCCGCACCCCGGCGGGGACCGCCGCAGCGGCCCGCCCCCACCCCGGGCGGGCATCGCGACACCCGTGCGAGGGACGCGCTGTCCTCCCGGAGGGCCGTTGCGGCCACAATGGGGGGATGAGCGACAGTCCAGCCCCACTCGCCGACCCCCACCTCGTCTACGACCCGGTGGCGGGCGACGGCCCGAAGGACGTGGTCGTCCTCGGGTCCACCGGGTCGATCGGGACCCAGGCCATCGACCTCGTGCTGCGCAACCCGGACCGCTTCCGGGTCACCGGCCTGTCCGCCAACGGCGGCCGGGTCGCCCTCCTCGCCGAGCAGGCGTACCGGCTGAAGGCACGGACCGTCGCCGTGGCCCGCGAGGACGTCGTCCCCGCCCTGCGCGAAGCGCTGAGCGGCCAGTACGGCCCCGGGGAGCCGCTCCCCGAGATCCTCGCCGGACCGGAGGCGGCCACCCAGCTCGCCGCCTCCGACTGCCACACCGTCCTCAACGGCATCACCGGCTCCATCGGCCTCGCCCCGACCCTGGCCGCCCTGGAGGCGGGCCGCACCCTGGCGCTCGCCAACAAGGAATCGCTCATCGTCGGCGGCCCGCTGGTCAAGGCCCTCGCCAAGCCGGGGCAGATCATCCCGGTCGACTCCGAGCACGCCGCGCTCTTCCAGGCGCTGGCCGCCGGCACCCGCGCCGACGTGCGCAAGCTGGTCGTCACCGCGTCCGGCGGCCCCTTCCGGGGCCGTACGAAGGAGCAGCTGGCGGCCGTCACCGTCGAGGACGCCCTCGCCCACCCCACCTGGGCCATGGGCCCGGTGATCACGATCAACTCCGCCACCCTCGTCAACAAGGGCCTGGAGGTGATCGAGGCACACCTCCTCTACGACATTCCCTTCGACCGCATCGAGGTGGTCGTGCACCCGCAGTCGTATGTCCACTCGATGGTCGAGTACACGGACGGATCGACACTGGCCCACGCCACGCCCCCCGACATGGGCGGGCCCATCGCCGTCGGCCTCGGCTGGCCCGAACGCGTCCCCGACGCCGCCCCCGCCTTCGACTGGAGCAAGGCGTCGACCTGGGAGTTCTTCCCGCTCGACAACGAGGCCTTCCCCTCGGTGAACCTGGCCCGGCACGTCGGGGAGCTCGCGGGTACGGCCCCGGCGGTGTTCAATGCCGCGAACGAGGAGTGCGTGGAGGCGTTCCGCTCCGGTGCGCTGCCGTATCTCGGGATCATGGAGACCGTCACGCGGGTGGTCGAGGAACACGGCACCCCCCGTACGGGAACCTCGCTCACCGTCCCGGACGTCCTCGAAGCGGAGACCTGGGCCCGTACCCGGGCCCGGCAACTGGCGGCACAGACGGCGGAGGCCCGTGCATGACGACCCTGATGTTCATCCTCGGCATAGTCGTCTTCGCGGTCGGCCTGCTGTTCTCGATCGCCTGGCACGAGCTGGGGCACCTGTCCACGGCCAAGCTCTTCGGCATCCGCGTCCCGCAGTACATGGTCGGCTTCGGCCCGACGCTCTTCTCACGGAAGAGGGGCGAGACGGAGTACGGCATCAAGGCCATCCCGTTCGGCGGCTACATCCGCATGATCGGCATGTTCCCGCCCGGCGCCGACGGCCGGCTGGAGGCCCGCTCCACCTCGCCCTGGCGCGGCATGATCGAGGACGCCCGCTCGGCCGCCTTCGAGGAACTGCGGCCGGGTGACGAGAAGCGCCTGTTCTACACGCGCAAGCCCTGGAAACGGGTCATCGTGATGTTCGCGGGCCCGTTCATGAACCTCATCCTCGCGGTGGTGCTGTTCCTCACCGTCCTCATGGGCTTCGGCATCTCGCAGCAGACCACCACCGTCAGCTCCGTCTCCCAGTGCGTCATCTCGCAGACCGAGAACCGCGACGACTGCACAAAGTCCGACCCGGCCTCCCCGGCCGCGGCGGCCGGCCTCAAGGCGGGCGACAAGATCGTCTCCTTCGACGGCGTACGGACCGACGACTGGGACCGGCTGTCCGACATGATCCGCGCCAACCCCGGCGAGCAGGTGCCGGTCGTCGTCGAGCGCGGAGGCCAGGAGGTCACCCTCCAGGCGACCATCGCCACCAACCAGGTGGCGAAGAAGGACGCGAACGGACAGATTGTCGAGGGCGAGTACGTCACCGCGGGCTTCCTCGGCTTCAGCGCCGCCACCGGCGTGGTGAAACAGGACTTCGGCCAGTCCGTGACCTGGATGGGCGACCGGATCGGCGACGCCGTCGACTCCCTCGCCGCCCTGCCCGCCAAGATCCCGGCCCTGTGGGACGCGGCCTTCGGCGACGGACCCCGCGAGGCGGACTCCCCGATGGGTGTCGTCGGCGCCGCCCGCGTCGGCGGCGAGATCGCCACCCTGGACATCCCGGCCAGCCAGCAGCTGGCCATGTTCGTGATGCTGGTGGCCGGCTTCAACCTCTCCCTGTTCCTCTTCAACATGCTCCCGCTGCTGCCGCTCGACGGCGGCCACATCGCGGGCGCGCTGTGGGAGTCGCTGCGCCGGAACGCGGCCAGACTGCTCCGGCGCCCGGACCCGGGCCCGTTCGACGTGGCGAAGCTGATGCCGGTGGCCTACGTGGTGGCGGGCATCTTCGTCTGCTTCACGCTGCTGGTGCTGGTGGCGGACGTCGTCAATCCGGTACGGATCAGCTGAGGTGCGGGTGATCCGCATGGTTCACGCGAGTCGGATGATCCGGACGATCCATGTGATTCGTACGATCTGACCAATCGGATGAGAAGCCCGATCCGGAGAGCATGTCCCTCCGGACCGGGCTTCACACCGGTCACCCGGCAGACGGGCGCCAAAGGATGGATCTCCCGTACACCGTGTGTCTGACGTTCACGTCCGTACCGTAATCTCGAAGGCCGGAGCCCGCCGCTGAACGGGGCCGGATTCTGATCCACGACTTGGGGTTGCACAGCAGATGACTGCGATTTCTCTCGGCATGCCGTCCGTTCCGACCAGGCTCGCCGAGCGCCGCAAGAGCCGGCAGATCCAGGTCGGGTCCGTGGCGGTGGGCGGTGACGCCCCCGTGTCGGTGCAGTCCATGACCACGACCCGTACGTCGGACGTCGGCGCGACGCTCCAGCAGATCGCCGAGCTGACGGCCTCGGGCTGCCAGATCGTCCGGGTGGCCTGTCCCACGCAGGACGACGCGGACGCGCTGGCCGTGATCGCGAAGAAGTCGCAGATCCCGGTGATCGCCGACATCCACTTCCAGCC